>JACZQL010000253.1 GCA_022545745.1 Deltaproteobacteria bacterium
TTGGAGGCGCTCTTCCTTCCGCTCGAGGGAGACGATAGACGTCCGCTAACCGAGATTCGCCTGCCCATCACCTACCAGGTTTGCTGTCCCCAGCCATACCGGACCCTCAACCGGCTCCTTGAAGGCGGCCGTAACCCACTCGCGGTCCATGGGGTCTGGGGCATCTGGAGTCCCGAGATGTTTTGGCAGCCCTACTTGAATACTAAGCACTATTGGTTTAACGGTCACTGGATCCTCAAATCAAGCCTGGCTTGCCCCTAAAGTTCCTTGCGAATTGCGGTATGCACGATTGCTGATTTCTCTCGATTGCCCCACGTACCGACTCGCACACCGATGGCGGTATCGCGCTCACCCACAGGAGTGAGCTGTATTTTAACCATCGTGCCATCGGCACGCCGGGCCTCAATGGCTCCACCCAAGGCATCGATTTTTTTGGTACGGAAGGTTAGTTGTAATTTCTTCACAGCTCCGAGTGTTTTAAGCCAGATCTCCTGAAGGGGTTCGTGATAAGTCGCCGTCAGCTCACGGTTAATATAGGAATAAGTTCCCACCCCCACACCAGCACCGGCAACCACAGCAGCCCCCACGCAACCGCTACAAGACACAAGCAGGCCCAGAAATAATAACAAAAACGCATATCGCTTCATGGCTTCTCCGAAGGGCGAAAGGTGGTGAAGGGACACGGGCTCCATTTAACAGTAAAGGGCTTTCTTGTTCAATCACTCCGGGGTGTCATTGCCAGTAGGCCGAGCATGAAAAGAAACAATACCCCTGTGCTCAATCCCAACGACCAGTGAATACCGATGGTGCTACCAAGAAGTCCGACTGAAATTCCACTGAAGGTACGGAGCCCTTGGCTGGACATGATGAACAGGCCCATCAACCGACCACGCAACTCCGGCGGCGCAAGCAGCTGGACAATGGTCTGAGTCATGGATGCAAATGCCAGGTGGCATATGCCTGCAACAACCAATAGGACTAAAGCAACAGGGTAATAGGTGATCCCAGCAAATAGGCCCATGGCCAGGCACCAGATCATGCCCAGCAGGATTGCGGTACGTCCCCGTGCCTGGAGGAAACCTCCGCCTTCTAACAAAAGTCCACCGACGACAGCGCCCGCACCGCTGGCGGCAAGCAATGCACTGTAACCATATCCCATTTTATCCGTGCCAAGGTCCCGGGCAAACTCCGGCATCTGAGCTTGAAAAGCGGTGCCAACAAGGAGGGAAGAGAGGCCGGTAAGCATGATCATGGACAGGATGATGCGGCTTCCTTGAACCTCCCGCATCGCCCCAAACATGTCCTTCCAAGAAAGCTGCCGAGGTTTCGGGGCGTCGGCGCTGTGCCCGGTGTAGGGCACCATTAGTAACCAGACGGTTAATGGTAGGTAAATTAGGCCATTGAGCAAAAGCCCCAATGATGGACCAAAGGCCAGCATGAGACCGCCCCCAAGAGCCGGGCCGGCAAGAGTCCCAACTTGCCTTCCTGTCGCATTGAGTCTCACCGCGCTCTGAAGATGCTCCCGCCCTACGATCTGGTAAATCAAAAGTACGCGAGCGGGGGACCACAGGGTGCCTGCAAATCCATGTCCCACAAGCAAGACCATGGCATGCCACATCTGAAGACTGTTGGTGAATATGAGGAGCGCCCAGGTCCAACTCACAGCGATAAATAATGCCTGCGCGGCCTGGATGATCTTACGGCAATCGTACCGGTCAGCGACCCCACCAAAGTACCATGAAAAGAGAAGGTGTGGCATCCAATGACTGATGACAGCAAAGCCGGCCAGGGCTGGGGATTGAAACAATTGGAAGATGACCCAGTAGCTAATGACATGCTCGATGGTATCGGCCATCATAGAGAGCATGCCTCCCACAAAATAGCCACGGAAGTTTCGGTGGCGGAGCGCGGCAAATGGGACCGCTTTTGTTACAGTCGTTTCCGGTTCTTGCGATGATGCTGCCATGGGTTGCGCGTTGGTTCTGGATAGACTATGGTAGCGGATCTATTTTAGGAGGTGCCCCCGCAACAGTCACATGTCTTGTTTCTTTGTGGCAAAAATATCTTGGATTTAGCACCAAACCATGGGCACCACAAACCGGATGATTTTGTATGTTTTCATCAAGGGAACCTGGATTCGTCTAATTACGTTGAGATTGTAACTTCGTAAATATACTAATGTTTTATTGGCATACCAGAGAACAAACTCAAGAAAGGGGAATTACATGAATCGTAAACTCATATGGTTGGGTATGTTTGCTATGCTTTCGCTCTTCGTTTCCTCACAGCTTTTCTCTCAGGAGGACGACATCAAGAAGAGAAAAGGTCTCATGAAGTCCAACAACAAGTCCGCCAAGGCCATCAAAGGGGCCGTAAAGGAAGGCGACTTTGCCACAATCGAACAAAACGCGAAAAAGATAGTGGCAAACGCAGGTAACATTGTTGCCTTCTTCCCCGGGGGGAGCACTGCCAAGAAATCACGGGCCAAGGCGGAGATCTGGCAAGAGTGGGATGATTTCAAGGCAAAAGCTAACGATTTAAAAGATGCCGCTGGTCAATTAGTAAGTGCTGCCAATGCCAAGGATTCGGAGCAGGTGCAGGTCCAGTATAAGACCGTCGGGGCGGCATGCAGTGCTTGCCACAAGCGCTACCGCGCGAGAAAGAAGAAGAGGAGGAAGTAGCTCCGTCCGCCCCTTTACAAGGGAAAAGTCACCTGCGGCCAGCGTCACCCTGTTCGTTTTGCATAGGTCTGCGTCAGGTAGTAGATGATTTGCTGGAGATCTTCGTCAGGCTCACTCAGCCCGTTTTCCACCATCTGAATCACCAGCTCTCTCGCCTCTTGCTCCGCGGTGGGAGGCGAGTCGTGCACATCGCTGGTTTCGTGGCACTGCGCACAGACGGATTCGAAGAGTTGTTTGGCCCGGGCTATTTCAAAGGGTGGGGTAACTTTGCCCGAGGGGCGGCCTAACCGCTGACGCCTTCTGCAACCCCGTCTTCGATCGTTCTCGCTCCATTTCCTCTTTTCGCTTCCGTTTGATGGATTTCTGCAGGTGAGGGGTGATGGCAATCAAATAGGCCGATACCGCCCATTGCTCCTGTTCACTCAGGGGATCCCACAGCTGGGATCGATCCGCCATCCGTGTGACTGTCTTGACCCAATTTTTGGGGGTTCGGGGACGCAGGAGGATGGTCCTGAGATCATGACAGTTCACACATCGACGCAGCAAAACCTCTCGACCCCTTTTGAGGCCCTTGACCGTCGCCAACTCAGCAAGCGGGGCATCGGCATGGAGGCCGGCCGTGGGTAACAGGCCCGCGACCCGTTGGACGTTTTGGGGACTGTGAACCGATTGCCCCGCAACGTTCCGTTGCAGGGCAACTTCCCGAAACACAAAGGGCACGGATAATCCGATCAACAGAAAAGTACAGACCATAAGGGCGGTCCCCAAGGTCGGTATCATTCTCGCTTCGAGATATTTGAAGTAACGGACAATCATTATTTTCGTAAATAAAAGGATACCGATGGTCATGCCGAGCATGAGGTGGGCAACGGTTCGGGCGGGAAACTCTACCTGGTAGCTCCACATCCGCGGGAGCATCTGTGCCATCAAATAGATATAGATGATGAGATAAGCGTAGCCCATCAACCGATGGAGCAGCACCAGAGACCACGGTGCCCCACTCTTCAACTTTTCCTTGTCGAAGGGGTAGCCCCAGAGTTTGAACATCAGAAAGGTGCTAGCAATTGAGAGTCCGAGAAAGACCAATCCTAGAATGGCATTACCCAAAGTATCCATAGGACCTCCTTAATAATTTAGAGCCGTTGACCCCGATCCGAAAAAACCAGGCAGGATGAGGCAACGAAAACTATCCATTAATACCATCCACTGCCTATGACATAGACGCCATGCGCGGCATTCAAAATTTTGGATCGGGGTTGATAAGTCGTCACTGAAGGGTGAAAGGCTTCCTGGCAAGTGAGTCTAATTGTTTTTGACTATAGGGATTCCCCTCCGTCAATCGGCAGGATGGTCCCCGTCAGAAAGTCCTGGCCCAGGAGATAGAGGACACTCTCTCCGACCACCTCTGCACTCCCAT
>JACZQL010000254.1 GCA_022545745.1 Deltaproteobacteria bacterium
CCCGGCCCTGGCCGGCGTCAAGGGGAATATGCTCGCGGGCGATGCTATAATGAGCCGGGTCAACCAGAGCCCAACACGAACATCAAGACCGGATTCCGCTAAAGCTGGGAAGACGAGGCAAACCGAGTATGCGCAAGGTTAGAATCGCTCTCTTGCACGTTGCCCCCATCGCCTGCGAAGTGGACCATAACCGCAGGTTAATCGAGTCGGCGCTGGATTTGGCCGCCGAGCAGGGCGCTGATTGGGTGGTGACGCCGGAGCTCTGCATCCCCGGTTATCTGTTCCAGGAGAAGATCGGCACGGATTGGATATTGCCTCAGCCCGACGATTGGATGCGGGGCTTTTGCCGTCGGGTTAGAGATCACGAGGTAACTGTTTTCCTGTCCCATCCAGAAAGGGATGCCGATACAGACCAGCTGTATAACACGGTTTTCGTGATCAACCCCAGGAGCGAAAGTGTGTTTAAGATCTTTAGTTTGCTATCGCTGGCAGTTTTTGTAGCCGTAGGGTCTTATTATCTTTGGAAACTCGGATTCTGGAAAAATGGAAACATCCTATGGACATTAATATCTATCTGGGGCCTCACCAACGCTTGGTTCTATCAAAAGAAGTATGTTCATTAGTACTAGAATGGAATTGATCACGCATAAGGCTGACTATCTAACTTTTCACTCCAGCCGACCGACTACGTCGATGCCTGAGTTCAAACGTTAGAAAATATCGATCTGGTAGGGCTCACCTATAGAGCCGCCGCCACTCCCACGGCGGCATCGGGTTCTTGTCCTGCCACAAACCTAACCGCCTCTGTCTCGCTTGCCATTCCGCTTTCGCATACGCATATCGATCTGACGGGGTTTGCCGTTAGCAGGTTTACCGTTCCAATACTTTGGAACAGTCGAGGGCAAATTAACCTTGTTCGCCATCTGTAGTAGCGCTATGCTGTTCCTCGCCACGGCAGTTGACGGATTGAGCGAAAAGCTAAAATCTCGCTGATTCCCGTCCTAACAACGAACCACTAACCTCCCGCCACCTGCCTTTTTATCTTGCCGCTTTCTGAGGGGTCTTGCCCTCCGTCTTCAAGAGATAGATACGCTCGCCCAAACAGGCAAGTTCCTCCAGGGAATGGTGGAGCACTACAAGGCCATCTAGTTGGGCCAGGACGAAGACCAATGAACCGGTTATACAGATTATCGTTCATACTTCTAACAGTTTTGGGTACAACGTTTCCTTCGGCGGGATTGGCCCAAGCCGTGGATTCCCCCACCCGTTCGACCCCTTACAAGATCGCGATATTCCCTTTCGGCGGTCCCGAGTACTGTCTCGGGCGAAGCAGGCCCCTGAATAGGGAGGTAGCGTCTGAAGTGCATGGGCTGATTAAGCAAAATGAGTCATTGACAGTCAAGTACTCCTACTACGACGGTGCTGTGAATCAACCGTCCATAAAGAAACCCGATAAGTTATGGAGTGGTAGCAAGCCAAATGTCAACTTAGCGTATAGGCTTGGGCAGGAACGCGGCGTAGACGCCATCGTAATGCATTGGCGACCGAGCGAGGTATGGCCCTTTGGGGGCATGTGCACGGATCGACTGCCGCCGTATCCAATAAAGGTTTACCTGATCGATGTTAAACAACAAAAGACGTACTCGCTAAAGGGCCGTGAAAAAGATCTCAGGGCGATGACGTCGCAGGTATTTACCGACTTTATGCAGGGTCGCCAAAAGTAATACAGGCCAAAGCGGCGGTGCCGGCAATGTCTCGGAGTGGGTTGAGGACTGCTGGCATGAGAACTACCAAGGCGCACGCACTGACGGCTAGGCCTCGCTGGAAAAAGGCGACGGTGACAAAACAAAGGGGTCGGGAGTCTTTTTTGATCTCCAGCGCCTGGCGCATCGGCGCACCGCGGCGCCACCGCGTGCCAGGCCACGGAAGGCGAAGTAAATCGAGTCTGATCCTATTCTTGGTATTTCGGCTAACTGCCAAGGTAGCTATTATGCGTACATTTGGAAAGCCGGCAGTTCCATACGTGGTATCTCCATATCCCGTCCCTCAATGCGAGTCACATGTAACCGGCTACGGAGCCCAATATGAAAGACGCAAAATACATAATTGAGATATTCGAGCCCGGAAGCACTACAGATGTTCTAGTTTCATTCACATCCCCTAGCCCTTTTATGCCCATCGAGTACGGTTCCCTTATAGATCCGAAAGCTTGGGGAAATTCAGACCGACCGGACAAAGTTCTTCGTGTGTTAAATGTCGAGCATGGCATCTGGGAGACCGATGCGATCACACACAGACTAAGAGTTTTTACCGAGGAAGTTCAAGACACTTCGGAGATGCGTTACAAGGAGGAGAGTAACATCGCCTCGACGTTCTCAAAGATTAGAAATGGTGCAAGGAGACTCTCAAAGGAGGTCTATCCGTCAGAGTTGAAAAAGAAGAGCGTGAGGGTGCTTGAGGATCAGCTTCCATGGATTCAGGCGCTATCCAAAGAGAAACTCGGCCCGCTAGCGAAAGAGACAATCCAAAACGATGAAGCGATGACTCGTGCATTTCGCACCGCTTATGAGTTCCTGCCAACTCCCATCCGTCTCACCGTGGAGGCAGATAGCTTCGTTGCTTTCTGCCTAAGAAATCGAGATCGATTAATCGAAACGCGTAAGTCAGACGAACCGTCAGAACAGCCTCCAGCAGGCGAACGTGGACAAAAGGAAGACTGATATCTCAGCGCACCAGCCGGAGTCAGTAAGCTAAATAAAGGATAAGGGGTCGGGTCTTGTTTTTAGTAGTTTTTCTGGTCTCAATCCAACCGAACAAGGGTCAGACCAACATAACCAATTGAAAACAAAACCGAGCCTGCGAAAATAAGCCCTGTATTGGAGCGTAGACGCCGCTTTTCGTGGAGGACAGGAACGTTTTAAGGAGCCCGCCCTGTGGAGAAAGATTGGGGGCAGGCTTGCTATTATGCAATTCAGTCAGTTGGAGTGAGGCATGGTGTGAAAACCGCAGCTGCAATATCCAGGTGACGCGGCGTGCGCGACTGCAAAGCCATTTTCTCAAATAGCTTTATCGCAGGCCTGGCCCTCCTCCTCCACAGCAGGTCGTCGTAATAGGAATAGACAAGGGCCAAAGCGCCATCCTTTTGAATCAAGTTGGCCGGATTCTGAGATTCAGAAAGCCCCAGACGAACCCCACAAGCCCCGCCAGCAAGGCACCCAGGTCCGCGTAACGAAAGGAAAACTTGTAGGTCAAAGTCACTCTCCTTTCAGGCTCGCCGATCGTCGGCGGCAGCACTCGAGGAACCCAGCCGTATTGCTCTTTGCCGACGAGAACCTTGTTCCACGTCAAGACCTCGCGCTTGGCGACATCTGCAAATAACAAGAGATCGCCTCTGCGAACGTCGCGCAAAATCTGCGAGCCCGGCCAGGGGAAACGATAAACACGCGTGTCACGCAAGACTTCCACAAACAGGTGGTGCGATTGATACATTGCTCCATTCGTCTGTCCGAAATCGATGGGCAGGTACGTCGCCGACAGATAGAAGGCGAGGAAACCTACGCAAAAGCCGAAGCCGCCCTTCATTAAGCGCAACAGGTAATACGGGACAACTTGAATGGCGTACAAGGCTGCCGCAGCCGCGATGGTTCCCATGAACAGGATCGCTGGAATCGCTGGAGCGGTGTCCAGGATTAGTTGCGGATTCAGGATGACGAGTGCTAGATATTTGTGGTCGGCAATGACATAACGCAGATACTTGAGATATAAGAAGTAAAGTATGCCGATGCTTGCAACGGAATAGATCAGAATCGCGGCCTTCTGCTGCTTTATGATCGGCAGAAACGACCAAAACCGAATATTGCCGATCAGACTCGGATGGCCATGCCATTTACATTGATAGACTTTTAGCGACTTCGTTTTCCCTCTCGGTCTAAAGTCACGTTTTTTGCTGAGCCTGAATTTTTTCTTTGGCAGCTCAGCCACTGTCTCGCCCGAGACAAGAATTTCATCGCCTTTACCCTGATCTACCAGCCTGACGACGACCTTGACTGCATCCCCATCCAGGTCCTTGGCCTCGACGATGGCCTGGCCGGT
>JACZQL010000255.1 GCA_022545745.1 Deltaproteobacteria bacterium
TCTATGGGGAGGGTCCGGTCTTGCGGCCGGGGGATCTCCGCCCGGCACTCGAGAGGGTCCTCAAGGTGGTGAAAGAGAGAAATCTTCCTGCGTTGTTGGACGTGATATCAGAAGCAAGGTGATATCACCCCTTCGACTATGCTGAATTCGAGTGTGGGTTGCGTTCGGGCTACGCTTTGATACCAGGTGGGGGCCGGGTTGCCGCTATGAAGTTGAAGGCAAAGGACATGGCCGACATGAAGTCCTTCAGCAGGGCGGCGAAGAGTGAACCTGGGCGAATCTGCCAAAATTTTAGGTTGCGTAGGTTCTGCATCGTTTTCCCCCAAAACCTCTGTACCTCCTGCCTGGAATAGAAGGCCCGGTTGCTTAGGGTATCAAAGCTCACATGGGGAAGGCGCAGTTTGGAGGGGAAGCCGCGTTTGAGACGGGAATAGTGCTCTTGCCATTCTCGAATCCTGCTCCCTGGTTTGATGCTCTCGTGGAGCCGGCTCAGCTCGTCCAGCCATCTCTGGACGGCCTCTCCTTCCACCCCAAGACTGTGGCGGAGCTTTTGTATCTTCACCTGAATCCCCTCCCATTGCTTGAGAAAACGGTTCAGGTCTTTTCGAGTCAGTAGGATTTTGGACGATAGCTCTTCAAAGGGATCCAGCAGGGCCTTGGCCTTGGCGGGAAGCGTCTCCTTGGCGTTTCCATAGATATTGCGCCATTCAGAGATCCTCAGGGTCTGCCAAATCTCCCCCTGAATTTTCTGTATTTCTTCCAGCCATCTCTCTTCCACCTCACTCTTCTTGCGGGTCTGGAGCCAGATGTCCTCCATCTCCTTGAGGAGACGGGCCCAGGCCACGAAGAGGTGGAAGATATCTTTTGTCCGTTTCCATAAATGGACCGGCACCGAGTCGATGGCAAAACCAGGTCTGCGCGTCGTCCGGTCCTTCATGTGGAAGAAACCGGCAATCATGGGATGTTCCTTTTCGATGAGGGCAGCGTTTTTATACCAGAAGAGGTTGGACATCAAGGCCCAGTAAACATGTGGGTTATGACTCCAGCGGGAGAGAATGCGGATGAGATTCTCCTTACCATAGAAGGTCTTCCAGGCATCGTTGTATGCCAGGGTCCATTCCTCCGCCGACATTCTGGGGTGTTTGATGGTGGCGTGGAAGGAATCCCGCTTGTTGAAGTCAGGATCCATCCACTCCCCGCGATTTTTCATTTCCTTGTGGTCTTGGGATCCTGGCAGGGGCGTCAACATAAAAAACGATGCCATGTCCAGCTGGAGGACCTCCGTGAGGTACTGGATGTCCTTAGCGGTTTGCTCTTTCGTGTCATAGGGTAGGCCGATGATGTAGCCCACATGGACTGCAACGTCCACGTCATGCCACTCCTGGACGATGTTAGCGTATTGTTCGACATCGTTTTGGACCTTGCCCTCGGCTTTCAGATTCTCGGGATTGACACTCTCCATTCCTATGAATACATTGGAACAGCCCGCCTGGGCGGCCAGTCGGACAAAGTCCTTGTGCTTGCGCGCCAGGTCTATCTGCATCAAAAAGTCAATTTTGATACCTTCTTCTTCGTGCAGACGAATCAGGGCCTCAAAGGTCTCGCGCCAGAGTTTTTTCCGGGCGAAATTGTCATCTGTGAAAAAGTAAAAATGGACCTTGTGATCCAGGTAGTTTCTCCGGACAATCTCGACGATGTTTTCGGGACTCCGCTCTCGCATCTTACGACCCTGGACGTTGATGATGGTGCAAAAGCTACAGGCAAAGGGGCAGCCGCGTGAGGTGTCCATGGTGCCAAAGGTGGTGTAGGCAAAGTGCTTCATGGTTTTATAACTCACCACGGGCGCGGGTGCATCCCCCAGGTCAACAAGATTTTGGAGGTCCTGGGCATAAGAATAAATCGGTTTCAGTTCTCCCCTCAGGGCATCCGCTAGAATCTCCTCCCATCTCCCCTCCACCTCGCCGGACACGATGCAAATGGATTCTGCGATGGCCTCTTGAATGTCCGGCTCTTGCTCGCCGAGCATGTTGATGGTCCCACTGGTGTGAAAGCCACCCATGATGACATCAATGTCGGCCGCGCGGAGCTGCCGGCCCAATTCTAACGCCCTGGGGAACTGGTTGGTTTGAACCCCCACCAAGCCCACCACGAGCTTGGTGGAGGGCCGTCGACTCCAGCGCAGGATTCTCTTTAGGGGTATCTTTTCACAGGTTTCGTCGAAGGTGGTAATCTCAATCTCGAGATCACCAAAGATGCGCCGTCTCTTCACGTCTTCGGTGAGGCCGTTCATGACGCTCAGCGTGTTACTTGGAAGGACTCCCTTCCAGAATCGGATGACGTAACCCTCGTCGTCGTATTTCGAGGGTTTAATAAGGACGACTATTAATTTTTTATAATTGTTTTGTATCATGGACTAAAAGAGAGAGCCTCCTCAGCTGCACCTCATCTCGGCTTGTAAATTATGACAACTTTCCTTATATATGTAAAGGTTGGACTCAAACGTAGAGCTTAAAAAAAATATCAATTCCCTACTTTCATGTCAAGCTCAAACCTGCGACGGATTCTCACCCCTAGCAGCCCTTTTCAATGATCCAACTCTTTCGTGTCTCCAAAGTCTATCCTCCTAACTATCTTGCCCTCACCGACATCCACCTCCAGGTGAAAAAGGGGGAATTTGTTTTCCTAAGCGGGCCCAGTGGGGCGGGGAAGACCACCCTCTTAAAGCTTCTCTTTCGGGCGGAGGAGGCCGCTGGGGGTCAGATCATCGTTAGCGGTCGGAACATCACGCGGCTAAAGGGAGCAGGTCTCGCCCGGCTGAGACAAGAGATCGGGTTGGTCTTTCAGGATTTCAAGCTCATTCCCTATATGACCGCATTGGAGAACGTGGCCTTGGCCGCTGAGGTCATTGGGACTTCGAAACGGGAGAGCAAGAGCAAGGCGTTCCATTTGCTCCGGGAGCTCGGGTTAAAGGACAAGTACGATGCCTTCCCGCCAGCCCTGTCGGGAGGAGAACAACAGAGGGTGGCCATCGCACGTGCCCTAGTGAATGATCCGACTTTGGTCTTGGCCGATGAGCCCACCGGAAACCTAGACCCTGAAATGGCTGAGGAGATCATTCGCCTCTTTCTAAGGATTCAAGAAAGGCAGACGACCATTTTGATTGCCACTCATGATACCCGACTGATGAAGCAATTTAATCAGCGGGTGGTTTTACTCCAGCGAGGACGAATCGTGGAGGATTCTGAATGGGTAGAGCCGGAGAACACTTCGTGACGCTATCACAGGTTTCTTTTGTATTGAGGAGAGTCTTTGGGAGCCTGAGAGATTTGTTCTGGACCCATTTTTTGACCTCCGGGACCATGGCCATGACCCTGTTCGTCTTTGGCGGGTTTCTCCTCCTGCAAGAGAATCTCACACGGCTCTTTAGCGGATGGAGCAATCAGCTCCAGATATTTGCCTACCTGGAGGAAGGTGTGAAGGGTTCGGAACTGCAATCCATTCGCAAGCGACTGCAGTCCTACCCGGAGGTAGAAAGTATCCGGTATGTGTCAAAAAAGGAGGCTTGGGAGAACTTCAGAAGAGATCTGGGGGCTCAGTCCGGCGTGCTGGAAGGTCTGGAGGAGGGCCTACTGCCATCCTCCTTGGAGATCACCGTGAAAAAGCCATATCGCGAGCGTTCACTGGTGGCAGGGTTGGCCAATCGCCTCAAGGTGGAGAAGGGTGTCGGTGCCGTCGAATATCCTGAGGAGTGGATCGAGAAGTTAAGCATGCTGTTGCTCGCAGTTCAGTGGGCGAAATGGATCTTCGGAGGGTTCCTCTTCATGGCCTCCCTTTTAATTGTGGGGAGCACGGTGAAGCTAGCCATCATGGCGCGCCAGCAGGAGATTGAAATCATGCAGCTCGTGGGTGCTTCGGAAGGAATGATCAGGGCACCATTTGTGATCGAGGGTATGATCCAGGGCATGGTGGGTGCCTCCTTTTCGATCCTCTTCCTCTGGTTGCTTCTCCTGGTTCTCAGTGCACGCCTTCCGTCCTCTTTGGGAATCTTTCTCCCCACGGGTCAGCTCCACTTCCTGGATCTATGGCACGT
>JACZQL010000256.1 GCA_022545745.1 Deltaproteobacteria bacterium
CATGTAAAGACGGTTTGAAAAATGCGCACAGAACCTCATTTCACGCCGGAGAAGTTACTCTCCCTGATGAATTTTAAACCCGGTTGCCTGGGCTCGGTCGCCCTCATTCCCGGTCCGAAGGAGCGCTCCAATATGCTGCTCGAAAACCTCGAGAACCCCAGGAAGAGCTTTTCCTTTTTAGATCATGAGATGCATACGGGTACATACAACGGCAAACGAGTGACCGTCGGCAATGGAGGGCGCTATGCAGCCGATACGGCGATCACAACTGAACTCCTCTGTGCGGGTGGCGTTGAATCGCTATTACGAATCGGAAGCTGTGGGGCTTTGCACAAGAATGTGAAGATCGGTGACTTAGTCATCGTAACGGGTGCAATTCGCGGCGAAGGGACAACCCCCTATTACGTGACCCAAAACTTCTCCACGGTCTCTCATCCAGAGATTGTCCATGTACTGACGGAAGCCGCCAAAGCCTTTCAGGTCACGGCGCACCTCGGCTGGGTCTACACCACAGATGCCTTATTTCAAGAAACTCCAGAACTCCTTGACGGATTGGAGCGGCAGGGGATCTCTGCCATCGATATGGTCACGTCGTCCTTTCTCACCGTCGCTCAGGTCCGGAACAAAAAGGCAGGGGCCATCCTGGCTGTTTCCGACGAGTGTTTCAGCGGGAATTATGGATTTCGCGACCCCCGTTTTCTCGATGCGGAAAACAAGATGGTGGATGTGGCCTTCAAGGCCATCGAACTCATGAGTTAACCCCGACCCGACAAAAAAACTAAAATATGCGCGACCGTGGAGTACATATCGCAAGAGTTTTGGCCATAGGGGAGATGGTTCCGTAACGTCACTGACAGTGAGTTTTGGATTAAATGGTGCAAACCACTCTTCGACCTGGTCTGGTGCTCAGTATAGATGATTTTTTCGACCGATTAATGTCGGATCGGGGTTAACGCCACATGGAGCAAAAAAGTCCATTGTTCGCACCAGTGATCTGGGAAGGCGATCGCTTTAGGATACTTGATGAGACCCTCCTCCCTTGGGAAATGCAATACATTACGGTGAACGAGGTGAGCGAAGCGATCCGAGCCGTAAAGGAGATGAAGACACGGGCCTTTGGTCAGGTTTTGACTTTCCTTTACTCCGCGGCTTTGACGGCACGAACCACGAACGCAAAGGCGCCTGAAGCACTTGGAAGACGGCTTCAGGAATTGGCCGACGAATTTTCGGAGGCACGACCAACCTTTAACTTTAAGAGGCACACCACCTTTTTCGATGAGTGCTTGAAAGAATGTCCCGCCGGTGAGGAGGTGGGAAGCTGGATAGAGGGCCAGATCCATAATCGGATCGCGACAATTCTAAAGGCCAGAGACGGCAGGGCTGAGATGGTGGCGAAATTACTACCCAGTCCCTGTCGGCTCATGACTCATTGCAACATCAGCGGCGAGTTGGTGGCCATCGGTGAGCACTGCAAGGCCATGGGAAAAGAATTTCATGTTATCGCCACGGAGACCCGACCTTATCTCCAGGGATCCCGGCTGACCGCTTGGGAGCTAGGCCAGTCGGGCATCGGCGTGACATTGATACCTGACTCCGCCACCGCACAGGTCATGTCCAAAGGAGACGTGGATGTGGTACTCGTGGGCTCAGATCGGTGTGCGCAAAACGGAGATATCATTAATAAGGTGGGGACCTATCCCCTCGCCCTGATGGCGAAGGAATATGGCATCCCATTCTATGCATTGGTCCAGGATCCCGGCCATTTGCCCACGGGAGGACATGTCCCCATTGAGGAGCGGCCCGTGACCGAGCTGTTTAACTTCCAGGGTCGTTCCATTACACCCGAAGGGGTCCAGGGAAGATACCCCGCCTTTGATGTAACCCCGGCGGCTCTCCTCTCCTATCTGATCAGGTATGACGGGGTCTTCACACCCGATAGTTTTAGGGAAAAATTTCAGCAAGACTCGGTAGAGAAAGAAATAGAAAAGAAGGAAAAAAAGCGGTTGATCCTTCTTTACGGCATTCCCCGCAATGATGACTATACCCAGCTGCTTGAGGCCCTCAAGGATGAACAGGCCGATGGAATGTTGGTGCCCGAGGTCCGGCCCCAACTCTGGGGGACTCAGGAGGTCGCCCGTGAACTTATACAGCGGGGGATTTCTACGACATTAATTTCAGATAATATGATGGGCACCTTCTTTGCCCAGGAAGAAATCCGGCGTGTTTACCTCTTTTACCATGAGCTTGATGAAAACGGACCAGTGGGCATTTGTGGATCCCTGCTCGTAGCACGACTGGCGCAGGTTCACGGAGTCCCCATAAGGTTGCTCGGGTCTGGAGAGACCCAACAGCAGCCATTGGATGAGACCGTGGCTACTTTCATGGGACAGAGGGTCTGTCCCGAGGAAGTTACCATATATCCCGTCGAAAAAGATCGGATCCCTTGGTCCCTTTTAAAGAATAATTAAGGCAGGACTATCGTTGTTATGACGACCATAGAGCGTGACATCATTTATTGGGGGAGATGCCTCTATGAGCGCAAGCTCATCACCGGTTGGGGAGGCAATATAAGCCGCCGTATTGGAAAGAACCGTTTCCTAATTACCGGGAGGAATTCCCCCCTGGGGTTTCTGACCCCGAAGGATCTGGTGGAGATCAATTCGGAGGGTGTGCCGACCAAAAAGACGCAGACGCCCTCTAGCGAATCCCCACTTCACTTGGCGGTGTACAAAAAAACCGAGGCGATGGCCGTTATCCATGTTCACCCACCCACCATCGTGGTATTTTCTCTTGCCAACGAAAGCTTTGTTCCCCTGAGTTGGGAAGAGAGATACATCCTTAAAGAAATTCCTGTTGTGCCACAGCTCACCCCCACCGTGAGAGACCCGGCTAAGGTGGTGGAAGCAATCTGCAATCGACCCATCGTTATCCTGAAAGGCCACGGGACGGTTGCCATGGGAAAGGACCTTAGAGACGCATTTCTTCTGACCGATTTGCTGGAAGGGGCGATCCACTGCCAGTTTTTGAAAGACGGGATGTCCTCAGCTGAACAAGGCACCGCTCCTCAAACCAAAGCGGTTGCTGGGGTCCTGTCTACTGGAAAACAAGAATAGCCGGGGGAGGTTTCTGCTATGGCCATTGATTCCAATCAAGCAGGATTCTTTGTTGGGGAGGTACTGGAGCAGACTGCCCAGCGATACCCTGATAAGACTGCACTGATCGCCAAAGAGGGCGAGATGACCTTCGCGCAAGTGAACGGGAAGGCCATTTGTTTAGCAGGCCATCTTCAGGCCGAGGGGATCAAGCCCGGGGACCGTGTCGGCTTGTTCCTGCTCAACTCAAATGTCTTCGCCCTCTGCTACTACGCAATCCAAAGAATTGGGGCGGTCTCCGTGGTCATGGATGCACGCCTCAAGGGAAAAGAGCTTTCAGGGGTTCTGCAGGATGCTGACCTGAATCTCTGTATCACTCACCAACGTCTCATGCCTGAGATCTCGCCCATTTTGGCGGAGCTAAAAAAAGTTCCACTGTGGGTGGTCGAGGGTGAAGGGGATCAGTCCTTTGAGAGAAGACTATCGGCACCACCAAAAGACTTTGTACGGCCGAAGCTCAATCCCGACCAAGATGCGGTCATTCTTTACACCTCGGGAACGACAGGAGAGCCCAAAGGGGTGGTGCTCAGTTACGTTAACTTGACCCAATTTCCTTATTGCATGGGCCAGGTTTGGAAGACGAACGAAAAGACCGTATTGGGCTGCGTCCTCCCCATGTCACATATTTCCGGTCCCATCTATTGCAATGAGATCATCGACAAGGGGAGTACCATGGTCATCTTTGATCAGATGAATCCAGTGACTCTATTGGAAGGAATCCAGAAGCACCGAGTCACCTTCTTCCATGGCATCCCAATTATTTTCCAGCTCCTCTTAAGCGTCCCCAATCTCAAAGCCTACGACACGAGCAGCGTCGAGATCGTTGGCATGATGGGAATGTCGGTTCCTTTGCCGCTCATGCGTGCCTTCAAGGCCGTGCAACCTCACATCAAAGCGATGCAGGGGTACGGGCTCACAGA
>JACZQL010000257.1 GCA_022545745.1 Deltaproteobacteria bacterium
ACCAGGGAGTAATCGGCGGTCTAGCAAAATCCGACATTGGCTGGGGATGGTATGGGTTGCCTTGGGTAAACTCTCGATAGAGGTGGCCGAGAGGGAGACTCTTCCAAGCTTAGGATGGGCCTTTTCCAAGGGATAGGGCATGTGCGGCCGCAGCTTTTCGAGAACCCTGGTCGCTCCCTCGATGGCGTTGACCCCATCCCAAGGCCTGCTGCTATGGCACTGGGTGCCGCCCACCACGATCAGAACGTCAACACGACCTTTATTCCCCAGCTGTATTTGAGGTGGGCCATCCACAATCGCCCAGTCCGCCTGCACCTTTCCCTCCCCCAACACATAGTTCAGCGAATCATGCCGACCGCTTTCACCCGCAGTGCTGGTCACAAACATGAGATCCGCAGCTAACTCTTCCTGGGACTTAGCAATGATTTGAAGGGCCCACATCATGGCTGCAAGACTACCCTTTTGCTCACATGCTCCCCTTCCCCACACACACTCACCCTGGATCTCATAGGGAGTCCCATCCAGGACAGCGCCTGAATAGGGATTTTTCATGTTGCCAGCAGGGTGGTTCATTGCATAAGCAACCAGGAGTAAACGTTTCCCCGCATCTCTTCCTTTCATTGAGACAATGAGATTGCCGCGGTCATCGATGATGGGATGGATTCCAGCTTCCTCCAGCTCAGGTTGGACCGTCCCCTTGATGAATTCCAGTACCTGGGGTTCCTCCTCAAGGCGATCGGTTTGTGGGCTGGGAATCTGTACCAGCTTGATGAGGAGTCGTTTGGCCTCCTCATAGTGCAGGTTTTCTTCAATAAGCCTTTTGGTTTGTGAAGACTCCATGTTGGCAAACCTCCACTGGCGCTGCGAGGGGGGGTCGGAGACTTCCCTTCAGATTAGCCAAAGAGGACTCATCGATTCCTTCTCACCAGAATTGCCAGATTTCGGATTATACCATCCAGTGTCTCGTCCCTTCTTGGCCGTTCGATTAAACTCTACCTTGTTGCAGCCCTGGTTGGCGGGTAGCCTTTGCGGAACCGAAGATGGCGTGGTAGGTTTGAGATGCCAGCAGCTGCCCAAAGCGAACAGGACTGTCGATGTGAAGATGCCTTTCTTGCTAGAGAAACAACCGGAGGGTAGTAGATTTGATTGATCTTCTAGTCAAAAACGCACGCTATCTCATTACCATGGATGAGCAGAGGCGGATTTTTCAACATGGCGCACTGGCAGTGGACGGGGATCGAATTCTGGCAGTGGGTGGGACCGTGGAAATCGAGAAACGTTTTCCGGCGGCCCATGAGACACTCGATGCCGCAGGCGAAGTCGTCACACCCGGATTTGTCAACACCCACTTGCATACCACGACTCATTTTGCACGCGGTCTAGGAGATAATCTATCCCTACCCGTTCTTCTTCACGAGCGCCTATTTCCCTTGGAAGCATCGCTTTCCGAGGAAGAGACGTATGTGGCCGCGGCTTGCTCCCTCCTTGAGACGGTACGTTTTGGTACCACCTGTGTGTGTGATCCCGGCGCTCAGAAACCAGAGGCTGTTGTACGGGCGGTTCGCGATATAGGATTACGCGCCGTCCTAACCCGCTCCTTGACCGATATGGGTGGAGGCCGCTCGCTACCCGGGTCTTTTGATTCCACCACTGAGGAGGCTGTCTCCAGTGGAGAGGCTTTCGTTAAAGAGTTTCATGGTTCGGACAATGGGAGGATCCGAGCTTGGTTCTCGCTGCGGACAGAGCGGATGGTGTCCGATAAACTTTGTCGGACCATCGCAGAGTTGGCCCGCAAATACAAGGTAGGGATCTCATCGCATATGTGCGCCACGGAGGATTCCGTCGATCATCATAAGAAGGTGTTCTCCGGCCAGAGGCCCATCGAACGCTACGCCAGAAACGGCCTCCTGGGACCCAATCTCTTGCTGATCCACTGTCATTGGCTCGAGCCTGATGAATGGGATTTGATGGCTGCCCATGGTGTTAAGGTGGTCGATTGCCCAACAACATGCATTGTCCTCGGATATGGTGGCCTTGCACGAGCTACTCAGATGGAACTTTTAAAGCGAGGAGTGTGTGTTTCTATAGGCACTGATCACAGCGCCTGCTCTAATACCCACGACCTTTTGCGGGTCGCACAGTATTTTCGGGCTTATCAAGATATCCTGAAGGATCCGGCCGCTGTCACAGCCGAGCTCATCCTTGAACTTCTTACCATCAACGGCGCTCGGTCTCTGCTTTGGGAGAATGAAATCGGTTCTTTGGAGGTGGGGAAACGGGCAGATCTGATTGTCTTTGATACCAAGCGCCCGGAGTGGATTCCGCTCCACAATCCGGTCTCGAATATAGGTCACGCGGTCAGTGGAGACTCCGTCAAGACGGTCATCGTCGATGGTCGGGTGATCCTCCGCAATGGAATCTTCGTTTCTATTGATGCAGAGGCATTGTTGCAGCGTGGACAGGAGCTAGCTGAACGGGTCGCCAGCCGGTTAGGTTTGGACAGGTACGCTCGCCCGGCTTGGCCCATCCTATGATGAACTAGCCCCGGAAGTCTCACAGCCCGGATTATTCTCGTGTTCTTGTCAGGAAGCGACGAAAGCGCAGGCGGTGCAGCACGCCGGATGATTTCATCGGTGCAGTAGAGGATTTATGCATAATCCGGGCTAGCGCCAAGTGTTTCTGATAAAGTGGCTGGAGAGGTGTCTAAACTTATCGGATTTTGACGAAAGCACCTGAATAACTCAAGAATCAGAGGCCCTTTTCAGCCGAAAGATGAGGAAAGAACAGTTGATTCAAGGTTGGAGGGTTGATAGGCTTCGGTCATTCATCACGAGTTGGCTTGAGGACTCATATCCGAAGTTAATATGAGCAATGTCGGTTATATGAATGAACAGGCAGTTATATGAATATATTATTTGTGCTCTATGGGGATTTCAGTTGTAACAGTGCGAATCCCCTGGTACTTTACGCACGCGAACTGCACTTGGCTGGGCATAGTAGCGCTGTGGCTGTGCCATCAAAGCTTGAAACCGTAAGCCAGCATCCTAATCCCTCTTTTAAACCCTTGCTTTACCGTGATGTGTTGGCCGAGCCTGAATCTGCCTTTCCTGATGGGCGTCCAGCCGATGTTATTCATGCTTGGACCCCACGTGAAGTCGTGCGGCGCTTTGTGACGTCATATATGGCGATACGGCCTACACCATTGCTTATCTATTTAGAAGATAACGAATCATGGATTTCGTGTCGAACATTAGGATTCGAAAAAGGAACTTTGGCCCAACAAACAGACCAGAACATTTCTGACAAGTTGCCAGACGACCGCGCCCACCCCTTTCGTTATGACAGCTTCATTGGGCTGGCAGATGCAGTAGCCGTTATTCAAGATAAACTTAAAGTCGAAGTGCCGCCTTGGGTGCCCTGCGAAACCGTGATGCCTGGCGTTGATCTTGAGTTTTTCTCCCCGAGACCGGGGGAACCTTCATTGCGCAAGCAATATGGTGTTGCAGAAGATGAAAAGGTTATTGTCTATCACGGCGGCTTGAATGAATTCACGAAACCCGGCATAGAAAGTTTGTGCAGGGCAGTGGGGTCGATCAATCAACAAGGTTCTCGATGTCGGTTGTTGCGGACAGGTCCGTTTGCTCTAGATCTTCTTATACAATTGCCTCCCGAAATCGCTTCTGCGGTCAGTGATCTTGGGTTGCTGCCTAGAGATGAGTTACCAGACATATTGGCACTGGCGGATGTCTTTGTCCAACCCGGAAAGATTGATCCTTTTGAGGACTTAAGGTTGCCTGGAAAAGTGCCCGAGTTTTTAGCCATGGGACGTCCTGTGCTTATGCCCGATGTCAACATCTCGCATTTGTTCAGGGATGGTGTTGATGCGGTAATTTTACGTACTGGAAGTGCTGAGGAAATCGCATCAAAGTGCATCGATCTTTTTTCCGACCCGCAACAAGCCGGCAGGATTGGTCGAGCTGGACGTCTTTTGGCTGAAAAGTATTTTGACGTGCGATCCCAGGCTTGCCGTCTAGAGAATGTGTACAAAACTGCGTGCAATCGTTTTA
>JACZQL010000258.1 GCA_022545745.1 Deltaproteobacteria bacterium
ACGTTGAACTCAATATTTCGAGCATTCCCAAAGGAGCCCTTCGCCACGTCGACCCCTTTGATCTCACCTGCAACAATTTTTTTGATCCATTCATAGGGAGCACGCGCTATGAGATCCACCTCACCGGTCCGAACGGTCGTGAAACGCACAGCAGAATTACTGATCACCTTCAAGACTACCCTGTCCAGGTAAGCCTTATGGCCCCAGTAGTCGTCAAAGCGATCAAGAACGATTCGCTGCCCCGGCACCCATTCCACGAACTTGAAAGGACCCGTGCCTGGCGGAAACTTTGGCGGCTTCCTCATTCCCACTTCCAAGGATCCCTTCGGAATGACGGAAAAGGACCGAATGCTCGAGAGCAAGGTAGGAAACACGGGATTAGCGTCCTTTAGAAAAACTTTCAGCGTATACCGACCGGCGGCTTGCACTCCTTCGACCTGGCTGAGGTCGTTAAGACCATAAGCCCCGGATTTTGGATTCAGTGTGTAGTCGATGGCAAACTTGGCATCTTCAGCGGTCATCTCTTGTCCGTTGTGAAATTTCACGCCCTTCCGGAGCTGAAAGGTGTAAAGCTTGCCATCTTTGGACACTTTCCACGACTCAGCCAGATTGGGCTGAATCTTACCGCTACCGTCCAATCCCAAGAGGGACTCGAACATCAAGTCCCGAATTCTCTTTTCTGTTGAACTCGTCCTGACCAGAGGATTCATCAGCTTCATTCTCTTGCTGATCGCGAACGTGAGAGTACCCCCGCGCTTGGGCTCACCAGACGCGCTTTCCGACGGAGTCGTAAAGCCTAACAACAAACCGAGTGTGAAAACGTAAATTAAAAACCGCCTCATAACCTGGTCCCCCTTTCCCTCCTAAACCAACTTATTTAACAAACCGGACAGGACGTAAGCCCCCGTCCTACAAGCGAAAATAACCGTAAGGGTCTTGATAAAAACGTGACTAACGGTGGCGAAGCCCATTCTAAAGGAGGTAGTAATATCACATGGAGAATGGGTGTCAAGGGACGCAATTTGACCCCAAAAAGGCGTCTGGGTTTGCTGTCAAGTCCGTTGTTTACTAACTGCCACAGAAGCAAAACAATAGTATTTCCCAACGCAAAAGATCAGGGATGGAGTTAAGGGAGGGGTTCTTCTTGACACTACTCCGAAGGTGATATAAACGCCAGGTGGGCACAGAATTATGGACGCTATGAGTGCTCCCTTGGATGTCGTGTGATACCCTGCTCGGAACGGTATCCATTGGAATCTGTCGCATCTGCCAACGGGTAAATGTGAATAGGAGGTCGTTGCAATGCCGAGCGAGGCCAAGCAAAGCAATTTGAAAGTCTTAGTATCAGTGATCAGCTTCCTTCTTTTTTTAGCAGCTGGGGTGGAGGTCAGCCGATCCCAGCAACCTCAATGGAAAGAGGAATGGAAACGAACCGTTACTGCCGCAAAAAAAGAGGGTAAGCTCGTTTATCACGCCGGCAGTGCGAGTGCACCCTATTTGCGTGAATTTCAGAAAAGATACCCGGAAATTAAGGCCACACGAATGCTTACACGAGGAGGCAGCGCAGCGGCCCAACGCTTGATGGCAGAGCGTCGAGCGGGCCTCTATGCCTCGGATATTCTGATCATGGGCGGTACCTCTGGGACGAGGCTCGCTAATGCTGGGGTTCTCGATCCACTCGAGCCCAATTTCATTTTGCCAGAGATTCTAGATCGCTCCAAGTGGTGGGGAGGTAAGTATCACTATTTGGGTAAAAAAAGTGGATACATATTCGTGTTCGCTATGACACCCCGCCCTTTTACGGGCTACAATACCGACCTTGTCAAACCGGCTAGCCTAAAGTCTTACTGGGATCTTCTCAAACCGGAGTGGAAAGGAAAGATGGTAGCTCTGGAACCTGGGAGGAGCGTACAGGGATTTCTTCGCTTCTTGTACCATAACCCAAAGCTGGGCCCTAAATTTATAAGGCAGCTTATCGAAAAGGCGGGACTGACCTATAGTCGCAGCGGCCGACAGGTTGTTGATTGGTTGGGAACCGGAAAGTTTGCCATTGCACTATTTATCAGTCCGTCGAGATCTGGACTCGTTGCAGCCAAGAGCCAAGGGTTACCAGTCGACTGGTTTTCACCTCAGCACTTTATTGACGGGGTTCCGATAACGGGTGGCCCCAATAACGTGTCTCTCGTCAACAGGGCACCGCATCCCAACGCGGCAAGACTTTTTATTAACTGGTTTCTTTCCCGGGAGGGACAAACCGTTGCCCAGAAGGTCGGCGGTGTCGAGGGCGGCACTCGTGGCGTAGGCGTTGACTCACTGAGAATCGATATTCCAAAAGACGATGTCCCAATGGCGTACCGTCGACTTGAGGGGGTTAAGTATTTTTACACGGAAAATCCGGAGTACATGAATATGGAACCGATCTTGAAGCTGATTAAAGAAGCTCGGGGAATGCGGTAGGCTTTGTGCAGTAACTGCGAACTGCGGATGCAAATTTTCTAAACTAAGAAGGAGGGGGTATTAACCATGATTGCCAAGATCAGACACTGTGCAATTTGGAGTGATGGATGCGAGAGATCGTCCAGATTCTATAAGACGATCTTTGGAATGAGACAATTCACCCATGGTCCCCGTGAAGGCGAACTCCCAAATCATGGAGATGACCAACCCAATCGACCGCGTGGACAGATTAGTGATGGAATCATTGGGCTTGCACTCAATCCCAAGCCACCAGGATTCCGCTCGGGACTAGACCATTTCGGGTTTCAGTTAGAGGATGTTGAAAGGGTCGTGAGCAGGGTCCTTCAATACTACCCCGACACCATTGTGACTAGGGGCCTCGAGGGAGTCTCCTTTGTTGCCTTAAGGATCCATGATCCTGTCGGAACCCATATTGATATAGCTCAAGAGGGTGGAGCCAATCTGCGGGACGGATACAGCAGGGGTGAGGGTTGGGAAAATCCGCGGCACCTGCATCATATAGCGATTCGGGCAATAAAACCTGCCCTCTTAGCGGAGTTTTATCAGAGGGTATTTGAACTCAGCGAGGTGAAAAACCTTTCTGGTGAGGGAGGAATTTGCCTTACCGATGGAACAACTTACCTTCTCATCCGCCTTTGCAACAACCAACATTACAGGACCATGAGCCAGGGCCTAGACCACCTCGGCTTTAAGGTCGAGAACATAGAAGCAGTGAAAAAGGAGCTAGACGATATAGGTAAGGCGTTTCCAGAATCAGCACCCAGAAAAATACATATTGGTAGAAATGGACCGTTTATACAGAAGGATATGGATGAATGCCCCCTGGGCCATTTTGCAACCTCTGATCCTGAGGGTGTGTTAATAGATATTACGGAACAGTAAAAACGCGCAGCATTCGTTGGACAATTTTTACAAGGGGATACAAATGGAAAAGTATATTCAGGTCGATGGTTTGAAAACTCGCTATTTAGAGGAAGGTACGGGCCCGGCAGTTGTCTTACTACATGGGGCTTCGTTGGGTTCTTCAGCGGATGTGTACCAAGACACATTGGAAAGATTGGCCAAGGGAGGCTATCGGGCCATCGCCTTCGATCAACCCGGCTACGGCCATACGGATAACCCGAGTGACTATAGAGCTTCATACCGGATGCGATTTATTCCCGAATTCATCGACGCCCTGGGCCTCAACACCGCATGTGTGGGGGGTCATTCTCAGGCGGGGAACATGGTGACACAGTTGGCCCTGGATCGATGCCCTCAAGTGAGCAAGGTGATAGTCATAGGGACCGGGCCGCTCCTCCCCCCACTACCGGACCAAGGCGGTGGGGGAAGAGCGCGGGGCGGAGACAGTGGAGACGAGTCTGAACCCACCCTAGAGTCAACCAGAAAAGACCTTGAAGAGAACACCTTCAATCAAGAACTCATCACGCCTGAAGTGGTGCACAAAAGACACCAGATGAGCATAGGGAAAAACTTTGAGGCTTCCAAACAGCGGGCAAAGGCTCGGGAGCGGTCGACGGACGATGTGCCACTGTGGAAACGGTTGAAGGAGCTACCGGTTCCACTTTTAATGATCTATGGAG
>JACZQL010000259.1 GCA_022545745.1 Deltaproteobacteria bacterium
CGCCACATAGAGAGGTGACCACACCCACGGGTAGCTCGGACGGGGCGATAACCACTTTCGCGATGGTGTCGCAGAGAATTAAAAATATGCCGCCTACAAAAAAGGTAAAAGGGAACAGAATACGATGATCGGCTCCAAAAATCATACGCACCATATGAGGGACAATGAGACCGACAAAACCGATTAAACCTGCAACGGAAACAGATACCGAAGTTAAAAACGCGGCTATAATGGCGTAGATGGATTGAACAAAGACTGTATTGATACCACTACTCTGCGCCGTTTCGTCTCCCAGCAAAAGGACATTCAGTTCTCTTGAATAGTAAAAGGCGACCAAAACCCCTATGGGCGCGAAGGATAAGGCTAAGAATGCTGTTTCCCAGCTGGAAGCCGAAAATCCGCCCAGGAAAAAAAAGATCAATGCCTTTAATTCCTCTTCGGCCATCAGCATGAGAATGGCGACGAGGGAGGAAAGAAATAGGCCTACCCCTAAGCCGGAGAGGAGCAAACGGAAGGGAGAGATGATTCCACTCAGGGAGCCAAAATAAAAAACAAGGGCGAGGGCGGCGAGGGAGCCTAGAAAAGAAAAGAAACTCACTGCAGTGAAAGCTGCCAAGGGAGACGTAAACCCCAGTACTATAGCCGTGGCCGCACCCAATGAGGCCCCGGAGGAGATCCCCAGGATGTAACTATCGGCCAAAGGGTTACGAAAGAGCCCCTGAAATATAGCACCGGCCAGGGCTAACCCGCCGCCTACAAAAAAAGAGGAGACGAGTCGAGGCAATCGGAGGTTAAATAGGATCACTTTGTCCGTAGGGGACATGTTAAGCAGAGACACTTTCACAGGCCCCGTGCTGAGGGCCAAGGCGATGGAAATGAGAAGAAAGAAGAGAATGACAAACCAACCCTGAACTCGATTCATATCAAATCCACGATCGATACTATGAGCCACTCCTTGAATCCAACCGAAAGATTTGCTCATTAGTATGCTTTTCGAAAAGGCACCTGTAGATGTTGTTTACCCCATCCAAAAATTGGACCCTGCGCCTTAAATTCGCTTCATGGAATAAACAAATATGATTGTTCTTCACCGCATCGATTTCCTTCCATTCGGGGCGTTTGACAATAGTTTTGACAAAATCAAGCTGGTGGTTCGTAAAGATCATGACTTCTGGATTGCGCTTGATAATCCATTCTATGCTTACCTTCCCTGAGTCAAAGGGCATATCTTCGAAGACATTGATACCTCCAGCCAAGGTTAGGAGGGATTGAGAAAAGGAACCCTTCCCCACCGTAATCATAGGATCCGGCCAAGTTTGGAGATATACTCTTTTTCTCTTTTTCTGCGCAGTCTTTTTCTGGATTTCTCTTAGTCCTCGATCTACCTCTTCCAGAATGGTTCTTGCCCTTGCCTTTCTATTCAAGATTTCCCCTAGGAGCAGAAAGTCTTTTTTGAGCCAATCGATGTTTTGAGCGTAGAGACTTAACACGGGGTAGCCTAGTCTCTTGAGGGGCGATACCGCTTTTTGCTG
Source organism: Deltaproteobacteria bacterium (assembly GCA_022545745.1). Next base: position 1,533 of record JACZQL010000259.1, read on the forward strand.
GCTTGGTCCGTTGGCTAAAATGAGATCAGGTCCTATCTCGACGATCAGCTCAAGATTGGGATCAAAGCCTCCGCCTATAATCCTCATTTTTTTGTCCTTGATCCGCTTGGCCAGCTCTTCAGGAAAGCGATCGTAACGCGTTCCTCCGTATAGACGCCCGCAGTCTAATAGACAAACCAGTTCAGAGTTTGTAGGCACCAGGGAGACAATCCTTTTCACATCTTTCTTAATCCTCACATGATACCCCAGGTCGTCTGTTACGCTCCTCCAGGCCCCTTCTGGCGCCGTTTCGCAACCGACAAATATTAGCAGCGACATGAGACAAAAGTACGTTGGGACCCTACGACCTGACATCTTCATGGTTTCAAATATTTTTCACCCTTCGTTATAAAGTGCACATACCTAACAGCTCGGCATGACCAGGCGCAAACTGCTTAGACTTCGCCACTATGGTTTGTTTTTCGACATCACTGTTTGTTGTACCGAAATTTTATCCCAGCAAACACTGTAGTGGTCGGAAAAGGAACCAGAAAGGGTTGTGCAGGGAATCCACCGACGATTCCGAATGTTTCAAATTTATTGTTGGTGAGATTGTTTCCGGTGATGTACGCCGTAAAATTCTTCCAACTGTAGCTGACTTTACCGTTGAGAACGAAATAATCATCTAGTTTCTTGAAATCGTTGGGCTCGTCGTTCGCAAGAAATTGGCTGCCAACATAATTGCCGAAGAGAGAAACCGTCAAACCCTCCGTGGGCAGGAAATTCACGCCGAAACCCATACGGTGATTCGGTACGAGTGGAAATTCGTCTCCTTTTCTCACCTGCCCGGAAAAGAGGAGAACATCCGTTTCAAAGGTAGCCTTGGTATACGTATAGTTTAGGAAGCCGTTGAGCCGTTTTCCATAACGGCCGTTGATGATTATTTCTACCCCTCTTCTGAGGCTACTACTGATATTGACGTTGCGTCCGGAAAAGGTCGCTGGGTCTATGACCACAAATAAAATTTCATCTTTGACGGGCGTATAAAAGAAAACCACCGACCCGTCCAGCCAATGGGCCAGTCTGCCTCTTACCCCCACCTCGAAATTCTGCGACCTGACCGGATCAAGGTCTGTAATGACCGGAGCAAAATTGGGAGGATCAAAGGCGGGAAACTCTTGCACGGTAGGGGTGCGAAACCCTTGGGAATAATTGAAGTAAAAGCCTAGAGTTGGTAACGGATTGTAAACGACTCCGGCTCTGGGACTGAAGTGGTCGAAGGTCTTCACGAAACTAAAGGCCGGAGTGATTCGGTCCGTCAGATCAATGCGGTCCCAATCATAGCGAAACCCGCCCGTAACTGAAAGAGACTCAAAGATATCCAGCGTATCGAGGAAATAAAATCCAACCACATCTTCATGGGTAGACGTGCGGGCGGCAAAGGGGAAGCCAGCGAAAGACCCCGTAGTATCGTTAGTAAAATGATTGTTACCGTATTCGACTCCTAGATTGAAGGAGTTCCTTTCGCTGAGGACGCGATCGTTACTGAATTGCAGTGTTCCGCCCCACTGCTGATAATCATTAAAGGCATCGGAGACACTGGTGAGACCCACCACGAAACTCTCGGTATCATTGTCTCGGTAAAAGGAGTTCAGCGCCATGGAAAAACCTGCGGGCAGCTTCTGCCTCAGGTTAAGAGTGACCAGGTTGTAGGTGCTATCCTTAAAATCACCCGGGGTTGCGTTATCTCTTCTGTGGCGATCCAACTGGGCCTGTGTTAGAGAGCCTGCCTGCTTCAGCAAGTCAGTCACGTGGGTATACGACAAGGCGACGTCTGTTCCCGTTTCATTGGAATATCCGAGTTTGTTAAAGATCCGCGTGATACGACCGTCTGCATCCTGTCGATACCCGCCTGAGAGTTCTCTCGTTGCACTAAAGTAATGATTGAAATTAGGTAGGGGTAGGGGGATGTCTGCTGCGAAACTGTATTTTTGCCTGAAATAGCTACCACCGCCTGCTTCCCCACTGACACTCGGCTTGTCCTTGGACCCTCGCTTCATGGTAATATTGATAACACCCCCGAGGGAGTTGCGGCCGTAGACAGTGCCGGGACCATAGAGGATCTCAATCTTTTCAACATCCTCGATGGGAATGAAGTCAAAATTGACCGTATTGAAGTCCGGCTCATTGACCCTCACTCCATCGACAAAGACAGTAGTGGCCGGGACCGGTTGTCCATTAAACCCGCGCAGGTCAAATGTAGATTGAAATTCGTTGCCGATCAGGTCGTAAAGTATGACGCCCGTTTGATACTGGAGGACCTCTTGAATGGTCTTTGCCCCTAATTTTTCAATTTCGTCCTTAGTGATGACAACTATCTTTCCCGGTATTCTAGAGATTTCCTCTTCGACGTCCTTGAGTCGCGTGGCCGTCACCACTACGGGTTCCAGGGTCTCTTCCTGTTTTGGCTCTGCGCCGGAAGAGGTTGTGGGAAGGAAGAAGAGAAGAAAAATGACAGATAAAATTTTCATAAAGTCTCCTTTTCCCGCG
>JACZQL010000260.1 GCA_022545745.1 Deltaproteobacteria bacterium
GTTTCAAGCATGAATCAGCAACTCACCTTTAGTGTAGTTGTAGACCGACGATCAAAATGCCGGTAACTGGTGTCCTAAGCCGCTGAACACCAGAAATGCCTCGATTATTTTTTCGGATCGGGGTTAACGGTGCGCATTTTTGCCTTAACTTCTGATTGAAGTGAAGTTTGCCGTGAACCAGTTCGGCGACGGGTTACTCTTTGGTTTGTTCAGATGAGCCAGCTTCTGCGCCTCGAAAGGCGTGGAGTAACCACTGTGCAGACCTTCCTCCACACCGTTGATGGGAATTCGAGTCCTGCTTCGGAGCAGGGGGGGCTATTTACGATTTTCGGGGGAGGGGGTGAGCAGCTTTAGCGCCTCTAAGGCGTTGGGGTCAGTCGGGCTGAGGCGCAGGGTCGATTGAAAGTGACTCACGGCCTTGTCTGTTTCCCCCTGCCGGGCATAGATCGTTCCCAGGTTGTTGTGGGCCTCTATGTGATATGGCCATATCCTGAGCGAGGTTTCAAAGGCCTGGATCGCCTTAGACATGTTTCCTGCCGAGCCGTACGCCACGCCCAGGTTGTTGAGGGCATTGATGTTGTATGGGTTGAGGGAGAGGGAGCGTCGGATTGAATCAATGGCTTTGGGGTAGTCTTTCTTTCTTATCATCAGTAAGCCGCGCAAAAAGTGGTAGCGGTCATTGAAGGGGTTTATCCAGGTTGCCCTGGTTAGGTCCAGATCCGCATCGTTCAGTCTATCCTGATAAACAGCCCTGGCCCCCCGGCTGAAATAGAACTCGCCGTGTAGAGAAGACATCATCAGGATCGCAAATAGTGTAGAGAGGAGAGTTAAGAGTCCGACGAGGACAAGAGAGAAAGTCCTGGATTGTTCCGGTTTGCCCCCACGGTCTGTCTCAGTCAATCGCCAGAGGAGACCCGCATAAATCCAGAAAAAGGCCGTCGGGACTGGAAGGTTGAAAGGAAAATCCCAGAAGGCTTCGGCCAAGATGGCCACAAGGGCAAAGACAATGGTAATGAGTCGGGGGTCGGGATTTTTTTTTAAAGCCAGCCAGAACTTCCGCACGAGGAGAGTCAGGACCAAAATAAATGCTGTTATCCCCAAAATTCCGGTTTCCGCCATAAGCTGGATGTAGTCATTATGGGTGTTGGCAAGCCTAGACACGGGACTAAAATAGGGATCTTTAATTACTCTTCGGGCATAGAGCTGATAGATAAATCGAAAGTTGCCCTTTCCTGCGCCCAATATCGGATGGTCCTTAATTATTGCCAGGCTATTGGCCCATACGGCAAAGCGATTCCGGGCGTTGGGATCTTTTTCAATTTCCAGCATGCTCTGGAGACGAGTGAGTGTGGGAATGGCGCCAAAGTTCGAGATAAAATATCGGGGAGTTGTGTTCATTCCTAAGACAAAAATTAATATTCCCAGAATGAAACACCATTTTCGTTTGCTAAAAGGTAAGAGCACTTCGGGTGTAAAGCCCCTGGCCCGCAGGCAAACCATAACGTCAGAAAGCCGACCGTTGCCCCTCCCCACGCTGCCCGGGTTCCGGTGTAGATAAAATAGGTCGCAGTTAGACCAGCTAAGAAAGCATAGAGCCATTCATAAGTGCGCTCCGAACAGGAAAGGAGGAGGAAGAAAGCCGCAGGGAGGATAAAGAGAAGGTATTGTGCCGCCATATTTTTGTTGCCGAAGGTCGAACCCGGTCCGCCGGTCGGAATGCGTGTTAGAACATTGATTCCCCATACCTGCGCAATGCCTAACAGGGAGACGATGGCTCCTGCAATGACTGCCCAGTGAAAAAGTGTAGAGATTTTTTCTGACCCGATCTGATTGGCCGTTATCCAGAAAAGGGTGACCCCTGAAATAAGCAGGAAGAGGAAATTGGAGCCTTCATAGGGGTTGATGGCATTGAAAAGGCTAGTAGCGCTGATCAGTAGATAAGACAGAAGGGGGAGAAAAAGGGGGAAGACTGTAGACTGATTCTCTTGTCTGCGGATCAAGCTAAGCAGCCAGAGCCAACAGAGGACGCAAGTTAAGAAAGCCAGGAAAGTGAATTTGGGAAGCCGGTAAAGGCTGATGAGACCGGGAAAGAAGATAAGGGGAAGTAAAATTAAGAGAACGGTAATCCCTTGAGTTGCCTGTTGAGAAGTTCGGGTAGAGCACACGTAGGGATCATACCACAAAAAGGAAAGGCGCCTTAAAGGCGCCTTTCCTTCATTGCTGCTCAAGTCAGGGCTACTTTTTGGTCACGAAGATGAAGCCTCTGTCGTCGCCGGAAAGGGTATTACTGTTAGGGCAGGTTTGGAATTGTCCGTCCGGGCCTGCGGAAAGTATCCATCCCTGTGCCGTCCCGGAAGTGTTGGTTATTGTTGTTCCGCCCTTCTCCATCGCACCTACATGGGCTATGTAGAAGTTGCCGAAGGCGTCCGGGCCAAGCTTAGAGATGTAAGGGCCCTTAAACCTTTTGGTGCTATAGTCTTGTTGACCGGCAACTGTACTATCCACGGTACCGTCTGCATTAGGGTCATTGAGCACTAGATGGTTGAAGGCATTATTCTTTCCCTCCTTGCTGGCTTCCAAATTAAGAGCGTCATCCCAGTCCAGACTCCCTGAACATGGGCTGACAGCTGGATCTTGATCGGCGATATCACCACCTGCTCCTCCAACAACCACTGAAGTATCAGCTTTAAACACAAGGAGTTTAAGATCGTTATTGTCCTTATTGAACGGATCACAATCATCACCGGTATCATTACACGCGGGGAAGCGTCTCAGGTCGCTGAAAAAAGTTACCAACGCCCCTGAAATCGCCTGAAGGTCAGCATTGGTCCGTGCAGTATCTGCGTCTTCAAGCTTTTCCAGGGCCACAGGTATAAATATGCCCGCTAGAACCAGGATAATGCCAATGACAAAAACGAGTTCAACAAGGGTGAATCCTTGCTGTCCACTTTTGTTGTGTCGCTGTCCACTATTGTGTTTTTTCACTGAAAATCTCCTCCCGATTAATAAAGGGTAAATAGTCGTTCGTTATTCAATAAGCGTTAAGAACCGCTGGAGTGCACCCAGCTGCAAGTATCAAATAGCACGTAGCGAGATTATTACAGGGGCAAGAAACGTACCAGGTTCTTGCTTCGTTCTCAGGCTAACCTTCAACCGCTTAGAGTGAATTTTTCTCCTGACCATTTGCTATTCGCCGTTCAGTGTCTACTTAATTCTTATTCCTATATCATCTCCTGAGAGCTTCTTGTCGGTGGCAGCCGTCTGAAAGTCCCCGTCAGGTCCGGCAGAGATAACCCAAGTGGGATTTTTGTCGCCGCCTTTCAGTGTAGAGACGTTGACCTGAAAAACATTGCCAAACGGGTCTTCATCGATGCTCGAGAGATATGGGCCTCTATGCCTGCGTTTACCAGAGGTCCGGTAATCGCTAACTGACTCATCGGGAGTACCGCTTCCATCAGGATCATTGATAATGAGGTGATCAAAAAAATTGCTACAGACGGCACTACTACTTGCCCAGGTTGATGTCGAGTCGGTCGCAAAATCGCCATTTGCGCTGCATAGGAAGGTCTTGGTTGTCTTACTCCCCGGAAACTTCCCGGTATCCTTTATCAGGTCATTGAGGGCGGCGGCGAGAACCTGGACACTATTCTCTGCACTGCTCCGTTGCGCGTCGTCGATGAACTTTAGGACTGTAGGCGTCAAAATGGCGACAAGGATCGAAATGACTGCGAGGATGACGATGATTTCTATAAGGGTGAACCCCTTGTCCGTGAGGCGTGATGCGTGAGAAGTGAGACGTGAGGCGGAGTGGGTGAGGCTTGAGGCGCCGGGAGGATATGGAGATTCAGACTGAACTGACGACTGTAGGATCTTAATAGACAGTTGTGGTATCCGCCTCATTTTGCTGATCTCCTCTTGTTTATCCGCCTTCGCAGAAGACCAGGGACGTAAGTCCATGGATGAATGCGCAAAGGGGGACCCTCCGAAGCTCGGAGAGCGAAGGAGGGTGCTTCGGCGGATTGCGCCGAAGAAGAAATAAAGGATACACGGGTGTAAGCCC
>JACZQL010000261.1 GCA_022545745.1 Deltaproteobacteria bacterium
GATAGAGAAGTGGATAAACGAGGTCTAGTTACGATTGACGATCTTACCGACGAAGAGATCGAGGAGATCTTACATCTAGCCGACGAAATGGAGTCCGTGGCCCAGCGACCCTCAGAACAGACCTTTGGGGCGGGGAAGATCATGGCCACGCTCTTTTACGAACCCAGCACCAGGACTCGCCTTTCCTTTGAATCCGCCATGCACCGTTTGGGAGGGGCTGTCATCAGCTGCCCTGACATGAGGTCTTCTTCTGCGGCCAAGGGGGAAAGTATCGCCGACACGGCCAAGGTGGTCTCGAGCTACGCCGATGTCTTGGTGGTCCGACATTACTGGGACGGGGCGGTTCAGGCCATGGCTGAACATGCGGATGTTCCAGTGATCAATGCGGGTGATGGGAGTCATGAACATCCGACCCAGACCCTCTGCGACCTCTATACCCTAAGGAGGGAAAAGGGAAAGTTGAAAGGTTTAACCGTAGCCATCTGCGGGGACTTCAAGCATGGACGGACCATCCACTCCCTCGTCTATGCCCTGGCTCGATTTGGGGTCAACGTCATTATTTTAGCCGCAAAGGGAATGGAGCTTCCCGATTTCGTGATTGATCGGCTCGACGCTCTATATCATTACAGCCCTATTGCGGTTCCTTCCGGCGATCTAAATGCCGTCGTGACGTGCACCGACGCCGTCTATCTGACCCCCAATCAACCTCACCAATTGGCCCTTTTCACACAGTCGAACCTGGATGTCCAGGGTCAATTGAGTAAGGCGGCCTCCGGTCTGAAACTGGACGCCTTTTATGTCACCCGTCAACAGAAGGAACGTAAAGCAAAGGATGGTTCCACAGACGAAGCAGAGTATCCCCGTATCGACGAAAGATTTCTAAAAATCAAACGGTTCAAAGAGACCGTTGTCATGCACCCATTACCTCGTGTGGATGAACTTTCCCCAGTGATAGATAAGGATCGAAGAGGGATCTATTTCAAGCAGGCGGCCTATGGGGTCCCGATTCGCATGGCTCTCCTGAAGTTTCTGTTCGATGCCTCAGAGGCCAAGAGGCCTCGCCCGGCGCCGAAGAAAATCCTTCTCTACGAAAATCCTGAGCCGGTGGGTCCCCAATGCTCCAATGCCAATTGTGTGACCCGAACAGAGGTCCTTTCGACGCGGCCCCGATTTGAGGTCCTTTTCACTGGCCCCGGAAGCGGGCTGATTCTTCGCTGCCTGTATTGTGATCATCAACTCAGGGTTCGGTTCATTGGCCATTCGACCTCTAAACGATATTGCTCTTATGACCTCACGCTGGCGGAGACCATTCGGGAGTGGTTGAAATGCGGAGAGTTGACGGTCTTTGATTCCATTAAACAGGCGGAGGAACAGGACTACGAGCCTTATAAAACGGGTCCTCAGCGCACGATTATGGATGAGAGTGAGATTCAGGAGGCCATCCATCAAATGGCCGAACAGATTCTCAGTGAGCCGGAAGGTTCCATTCCATTGCTAGTCCTTGGTATCCGAACCAAGGGAGTGTTTATTGCCAAACGCATGGTGGCGGAATTAGTCAAGCAGGGGCGGAAGACAGAGGTGGGAGAGATCGAGGTTTTTGGCACCCCGGAAGAAAATGGTGACAGACCGTCCATCGCCTCCATGGATTCCTCGCCACTCAATATAAAAGGCCGTCCTGTGGTTCTGGTAGACGACGTGATCCATACTGGCCGGACGGTGAAAAGTGCCTTGAGCGTCATATTCAAATCGGGTCGGCCCCAGTCGGTACGTCTGGCGGTCCTGATTGACCGGGGGCATCGCGAGGTCCCGGTGATACCCAATTATATAGGCAAGCATATACCGAGTTCTGAAAGGGAACGGGTTCGAGTCAAGCTACGCGAGGTGGAGAAGGATGAACGGGATAAAGTCGTGATTTATTCAGTGATCAATCCAACGGTCTCTGGGAAGCAGACACTCACAGGATGAAAGCAGTACTGGCATTAGCGGATGGTCAGGTCTACGTGGGTCGATCCTTCGGCAGTGAAGGAGAAGCCGTAGGGGAAGTGGTTTTTAATACCAGCATGACCGGATACCAGGAGATACTGACGGATCCCTCCTATGAGGGACAGATGGTCGCCATGACCTATCCTGAAATCGGTAATGTAGGGGTTAACCCTGAGGACGTGGAATCGCGTAAAGCCTTTGTAAAGGGATTCATTGTCAAAGAGTATTCACCTGTCCCCAGTAACTGGCGGGCTACGCAATCGTTGCACCAGTACATGAAAGATCACGGCATCGTCGGCATCGAAGGGATCGACACAAGGTCCCTGGTCAGGCAGCTGCGTGACAGGGGTTCCCAGGAAGGGATCATCTCGACGGTGCAACAAAGCCATGAGGAACTCATTGCTAAGGCTCAGCGTTCGCCGGGACTGCTGGGAAGAGATTTGGTCAAGGAAGTGACCTGCCAAGAACCCTATGGTTGGAACGAAGGGAAATGGGAGTTGGGCAAGGGTTATCAGCCTAAGGGTCAATCGGTTTATTCCGTTGTGGCCTACGACTACGGTATCAAGTTCAATATTCTGAGAGGCCTGGTGGAATCTGGATGCAACGTTAAGGTTGTTCCGGCCTGGACCCCGGCAGAGGATGTGTTGGCAGAAAACCCCGATGGTATATTCCTTTCCAATGGTCCGGGAGACCCCGTTGCGGTCCCCTATGGCAAAGAAATTGTGCAGAGACTTGTTGGTAAGAAGCCCATCTTTGGAATCTGCCTGGGTCACCAAATTCTAGGTCTGGCCCTGGGGGGTAAAACCTATAAATTGAAGTTTGGCCACCATGGCGGGAACCAACCTGTGATGGACCTAACGACCAAAAAGGTAGAGATTACGACTCAAAATCATGGGTTCGCGGTGGATGCCGATTCCTTGAAGGGGTCGGCCGTGGTGACCCACCTAAATTTGAATGATCGTACGGTTGAGGGGTTGGCTCACAGGGAGCTACCCATCTTTTCGGTTCAGTATCACCCGGAATCCTCGCCGGGCCCCCATGATGCTCACTACCTCTTTCGCAGATTTGTGGAGATGATGGAAAACAATAAGAAACAAACGGCTAAATAACAGCAACACTCTCCATGCCCAAACGGACTGACATAAAATCAATTTTGCTCATTGGCTCAGGGCCCATTGTCATTGGTCAGGCCTGTGAGTTCGATTATTCGGGAACCCAAGCCCTCAAGGCGCTGAAGGAAGAGGGCTACCGAGTGATCCTCGTGAATTCCAATCCGGCCACGATTATGACCGACCCTGACTTTGCTGACCGAACCTACGTAGAGCCCATCACCGTTGATATCATTGAAAAGGTCATCGTCAAGGAGCGCCCGGATGCGTTGCTTCCCACCCTGGGGGGGCAGACTGCACTGAATGTGGCCATTGATCTCGCCGAGCAGGGGATCCTTCAGCGCTACGGTGTAGAGATGATCGGGGCGAAGCTGGAGTCCATTAAGAAGGCTGAGGACAGAGACCTATTCAAGTTGGCGATGAATAGGATCGAGTTGGATCTGCCAAGGAGTGGTTATGCGCACAGTTTAGACGAGGCCTTCGGGATTCAACAGGAACTCAACTTTCCACTGGTCATTCGACCCTCGCGGACCCTCGGGGGGAGCGGTGGAAACATTGCCTATGGGCCAGAGGATTTTACCGAGGCGGTTACTTGGGGCCTGAAACTTTCCCCGGTGCACGAGGTCCTGGTCGAGGAATCCGTCTTGGGGTGGAAAGAGTTCGAGCTGGAGGTCATGCGTGACCACAAGGACAACGTGGTCATTGTGTGCCCCATTGAAAACTTCGACCCCATGGGGGTGCACACGGGAGATTCCATCACCGTAGCTCCTGCCCAGACCCTGACTGATAAAGAGTATCAGATCATGCGGGATGCCGCACTCAAGATCATTCGCGAGATTGGGGTGGATACCGGCGGATCCAATATTCAGTTTGCCGTGAACCCAAAGGATGGTCGACTGGTGGTCATCGAGATGAACCCGCGGGTTTCCCGGAGTTCGGCCCTTGCCAGTAAGGCAACGGGATT
>JACZQL010000262.1 GCA_022545745.1 Deltaproteobacteria bacterium
TCTTTTGGTGTCTTGTCAGGAGGGGACATCTCCAGCGGCTGAAACAGGCAGGGAAGCTATGGCCGACATGGAAGGTATGGAATCTCAGGGACAGGGTATGGAGGAGCACTCAGATCACGATCCCCAATATGGCGGCATTTTCTTTATGGCCCTGGATGAGGTGCATCATCTGGAAGGAACCTTGACCTCTCCAGGAATGTTTCGGGTCTATCTATACGATGCCCTGACGATGCCCTTGAATGCTGAAGAAGTGAAGGAGACTGCGGGAACCGTTCACTGGGGAGAATTTCCCGATCCTCCCGGCATTCCCCTGAAAGTTGGAAATGAGAAAGGGATGATGATGGCTGAGCTGGATCGGGAAATCGAGTTTCCTGTAACCCTCACCCTCTTGCTGAATTTTCCAGGTGCTCAGGATGGGGAATCGGAACTCTTTAATTTTATTTTCGATGAGTATTCCCAGCCCCCCGCGGATGAAGGAGGCATGAGCCACGAGTAAAGAGCGCGCTTCGCGCGCAGAAACTAGAAACTAGAAAATAGGAAAAACCCACCGATTTTGTCTGTTGTCGAAGTTGTTTGGAATTTGGAATTTCCCCCGGTCAGTCCTCACTCCTCATCACTCAGTCCTCTCCTCCAGCTGTCAGTTGTCTGTTTCTTGCCCCTCACATGTCTACGAGTTGTTGAAAGACAATTTTCCGGTTCTCCTGGGTCATGCCCGGGTCATAGCCTTCAAAAGTGATTCCCGATAAAATCTTTGCCGTAGCCAAGGAATCTTCCAGAACCCTCTCCACGGTCAGCTCGAAAAGTGTTTCGCTGGGTGCGTCGGGCAATGGATCAAGGGGGCGAGCAGTGCACAAAACGTAGTAGCTCATGTTGGAATTCACCAGGACGAGGGAAATCTTTCCCTCCCGCTGCAGGTTGGCCGTGCCGTGAGAGTTGCTGTACAGGAGAAGAAGAAGCCGGTTGGAATCCTTGGCGACCACCTCGCGAGCACTGAGCAGACCGTGCCGAGGCCAACCGTCCTCATCGGTGGTGGAGAAGAGAATCACTTGCTTAAACTTTTCACCGGGCTCGGTGCTGGAGAGGAAATCCAGCAGGTCTTTCGGTAGAGTTGCTCCCAGTTCCTTGGACATCGGCTACTACCTCCTTATGGGTCCCTGATCATAGCAAATTAAAGTTCTTCCGTTACAATAGCCCAGCACTGAGAACAAAGATGGAACACTGGAGCAGCTATTTCTTACTTTTTGGTGTGGGTTCAGTAGCGGGCGTCCTGAATGTGGTGGCGGGTGGAGGTTCCTTCCTGACCCTTCCTGTACTGATTTTCCTGGGCCTTCCCCCCACCGTGGCCAACGGGACCAACCGGGTCGCCATCGCTCTTCAGAATGGGGGAGCTGTAGGGAGTTTTCGCCGCCATGGAATGATTGATTGGGACTCCCTGCTTTGGGCGGCTTTGCCGGCCACGTTTGGCGCCATCCTGGGAACCTGGGCTGTCCTCTGGGTGAGTGATGAACTCTTTCAAAAGATCCTGGCTTTTTTGATGATTGCCGTGACCCTGTGGACTCTGTGGGATCCTTTAAGGAAGACGCAGCCCAGGGCCGCCGATTTTTCCAAGACGCCGTTGGTGGCTGCATTTGCAGCGGGATTCTTCCTCTTGGGAGTTTATGGAGGATTTGTTCAGGCGGGTGTGGGATTTTTGATTCTTGCCGCTACTAGCCTGGCCGGTCTGGATCTGGTGCAGGGCAATGCTGTCAAGGTGCTCAGCGTGCTGTGCTTTACCTTGATGTCCCTGGGGATTTTTGCCTGGCAAGACAAAGTATTGCATGTCGCCCTCTACGCGCCTCTCGGGTTTCTCGTTGCGTACGGCCTAGCTGGCTTCGGATCGAGAAAGAACGTAGTTTTCTATGCGTCTGTTCTTGCGTTGCTCTACGGTGCGACCGATGAATTTCACCAATGGTGGGTACCCGGTAGGGACGCCACTTTTATGGACGTGGTAGCCGATGGCATTGTAGCGTTCCTCGGTGGTTATGGATACGTAAAGTTACCTTAGTTTAGCGCATCATCAGACATTTCCATTCAAGGCGACGATCTCGATAAGAGCAAAGGAGACGAGGCGCGGGAGCGGGTGGTTGGACGTGATGAGTGATTTGGAAACATGAGTGTCCCAACGTTTGTTTGGAAATTTTATGAAAGTCATTGAATCCTAAGAACTTTGACAGTGAAATAACGTAATCGATTTGAAATGTCATCGAATTCCGTGACGTCTAAAAATCAAACATTTAGAGTCTCCTAAGCGGCCCTATTTGAAAACGTTGGGACAGCATTGATTTGAAATCTGTCATTGCGAGCGTAGCGAGCACTTTCCCCCTTGACTGCCATTTGCGAGGGTGATAATTCTGCTCCAGCTTCGTAGGGGGAGTCCAAATGGAGCTGTCGTTTCCAATCATGCGCTATGATCACACCATGCCCTTACTGGAAGGGCGGGTGAAAATTGACGGTGTCGAGTTAAAGCCTGTGCGCACGAACTCCATGGTCTTCAACGACGTGCCCGAGCTCCGGGAGGGTAACTTCGGGCTCTGGGACTTGAACATGGGCTACGTGCTGCCTGCTATAGAGGCGGGCTGGGAGCTGATTGGCCTTCCGGTCTTCTCGAAGAGAAAGCCGGTCTACACCTTCCTGTTTTGCCGCGCGGACGCCGGGATCAACTCCCCGAAGGACCTCGAGGGCAAGCGTATCGGAAGCAATTCCTATCCAACGTCCATCACCATCTGGTTGCAGGGCCTGCTGCAACATCGCCACGGAGTCGATATCTCCAAGCTCCAGTGGGTTACATCCAGCCCCCGCAGGGTCTTTGCCCTGCAAAAAACCGAGCCCAAGGTGGAAGCCGCAGAGGATCCAAAAAAGAGTCCGGTGACCCGTCTCCTGGAAGGGGAGGTGGATGCCATCATTACTGACATCTCGGATGGCAAGGCCTTCCGTAGTCTTGAGCAAGACCCGTCCATCAAACGTTTATTTCCCAATTATGTGGAAGAGGATCTGCGGCTTTACCGGGAGACCGGCATTTACACCACCATGCACCAGATCGTGATGAGTAAAAAGCTCGACCGGTCGAATCCGGACCTAGCCGGAAAACTTTTCACTGCCTTCGAGGAGGCAAAGAAACTGGCCTATGAGGATATCCTGAACGACCGGGGTGGTTTCTCAGTAGTGTATTTGCGTGAGCGCCTGGAGGAACAGACAAAGGAGTGGGGAGATCCTTGGAAGTACGGCGTCAAGGCGAATCGATCTACCATTGATACTTATCTCGCCTACAATGCCGAGCAGGGCATTACCAGCAAGAAAATGTCGTCCGAGGATTTCTTTGCGGCAAGCACGCTTGAATCATAACATAAAAAGGCGGTGGGTATGTCAGACATTGATGTTTTAGAAGAAGAGCTGAGAATTGCCTCGTCAATCCTTGAATGGGAAATGGGTGATATTTGGGGTCACGTGGCAACCCGTCTTCCGGATTCCGAATCCATTGCGGTCAAGATATTCCGCCCCCCGGAGGAGCCCGGGGTCAAAGACTGGTTCGTCCGCTTTGACTACTCTCTGAACAAGTTGTCCGGTGTGGGGACCGTTCCCATGGAGGCGGCGATTTACAGCGAGGCATTCAAGGCGAGGCCAGACGTGAACGCCGCTGTCCATTCCCATGCGCCCATGTGCATCGCGCTCAGTATGGCCGACAAAACAGTCTATAACATGCACCAGCAGTCCAAGAGATTCGGCAATGGGGTGCCCGTTTTTCCAGAACCCATCTTTATTATTGACGCCAAGGAAGGCGCGGACCTGGCCAAGACGCTCGGTCAGGCACCTGCCGTTATCATCAAGGGACACGGGACCGTCACCGTGGGACGGAGCATCGACGAGGCATGCATAACCGCTCTCTACCTGGAGCGCACCGCCAAGATCCAGGCCATCGCCTACACCCTGGGGTATACGGCCCCGACCGATGCGTACCGCCAAGAGATTCTGACCAGCTTTGACAAGATGATCGACCTTGCCAACACTTCG
>JACZQL010000263.1 GCA_022545745.1 Deltaproteobacteria bacterium
TACTCCCTGGCCGACCTTACCTACATCCCATTCTTTGTGCGGCAGCCACGTTACGGGTATTCCATCGCTGACAGCACATCCCATGTTAAGGCATGGATGGAACGCCTCCTTGCGCGTCCTGCACTGCGCGCCGCCCCCTGAGCCGCCGCTGGATGTCAAGGGTTAGAGCCCGTAGAACTGCCGGGCATTTAATAGGCGTGCCGTCTCAACGAGGTGGCCATCAGCATCAATGATCATAGTTTCCTCCATCGACTAAATGTTTCATCTTCCCGGTGGCACAAATCAATAACAAAGGAGCCGCCGCCTACGACTTAGCATTGGTTTCGTAGGCTAGCGATGCTCGGATCGCCGCGTTTATGCCGGGGGACATTGGATTTTGGATTTCTTCTCCGATGTGGGCCATGGCACCCAGCGTCCTGCCCACAAGGGCAAAGGTCTTGGTCATTTGCCAAGGTAATCCCATGTCCAAGGCGATTGCGGCAATCGCCCCCGTAACGTTTATCGGCAACTTGCGCCGAAATTCATTCCCCGCCACCTGGGAAATTTTCTGTAGCAATTCACAATATCGCCCATAGATTTCCGTTTCCCTCGCAATTTCGAACAACTTACCAGAGCGAGGATCTCCTTCTGGGTGGATGCGATGGCCGATCCCCGCAATACGTTTACCTTCCTTCACATGGCGTTCCACCA
This sequence comes from Deltaproteobacteria bacterium, assembly GCA_022545745.1. The sequence goes on from JACZQL010000263.1 coordinate 691, forward strand.
CTGATGCTGCAATGGTGTCAAGGTCAGCATCTCGCATCCCTTGGGGCAAGGCTTCGCACAGCATCCTTGCAGACCACTCGGATGAGCCCAGGTGGACACTGCCAGCCCCCACGATGGCCGCTGCCACGGCACCTTGAATCGACTCGGGAGCAGTGGAGTAGGTCAATCGCGCTGCAATGACACTAGCGTTCATCCCATGTTCCACCAAGACCGTCAACAAGGCATCGATCATGCGCGTTTCACCAGGATTCGGCAGGCGGCCTGCTAACATGAGGAATGTCATCTGGCTAAAGGTGATTTTGCCCAGCAACTCCTTGATCAGGTCATGGTCTCTGACCAGGATCCTATCCGATTCGGCCTTACCTAGTTTCGTGACGATTTTAGGTTCTCCTGCCATAGCAAGTCCTCCTCTTTTGTTTATTCAGTTCCAAAGCGTACCGTTCAAAGCCAATGTATTTTGGAGGACGACAGAGTAGACGTCAAGTGTCTCATGGCTCTCCCTCAGAAAATGTCGTGTGAGATGGCTCTATGACCGTACCGGTGCAGCAGCCACACTCATAAGAGCGCCCCTCACCCTGATCGTAGGGGTACTCATCTCCACCGTCACCGTCTTAGGGATCCTGGGCAAACGACGTGCTCTGCGGCCTGTGGAACTATGAGACCCCCGGCAGGGAAGGGTGTCAATGGGTTTGGGCCCTCGAAGGGTCTGGAAACTTAGCCTGCCCGGGATGGGTTGGATCTTACTTGCCTTCGGGCCCTGGGTCCAAGTGCACCTTTCGTGCAGTGTCTGAGCCGGGACTTGCCCCTGGGGACGGCTCCGAGTGAGTGGGCCTTTAGGATGTCACCAAAGGCAACGAGTAGACAAGATGAGGCGCCGCCATGGGCATTCCTCTGCTTTTAGGTGGGAAAGCTCGAAAAGTGAATTAAAATCGGGGACGAGGGTTTCACGTGCCACGGATTTGACGAAAGGATCGGTCCTTTGGAAAGTGGCCAATGAGGAAATGGCAGGACCGATACCAAGCTGAAAGATAAATGCTATCTCAAGCCTGCCTGGGCATCAAGTTTAATTGATTTCCCATCCCGCTCGTCACGAGCCAGCAACTGCAAGATGACTCCCTTACTGAATCGCCAGCCCCCACCAAGCTTTCGCCCCGGGATCGCCCCTCGACGCGCGAGCCGATAGACGGTTCTCACATGAACCTGGAGCATGCTGGCAACTTGTTCTGCGGTAATGATTTCTTCCATGATACGAACCTCCATTTATCAGACAAGTTCTATTAATGAATCAAACACCCTCATTAAATTCGCCCATTTTTGCTGTCAGTGTACTAGGCCACCTCTCATCGTGAACCAAACGCGTAAAAGGTTCCATGACCTCCTCCATCAAACTGCCACCTGTGCCGTGTTGGAAATGTTCCTAAACCGCCGCGGTATCGCAAAGACAAACCGGCTCCCTTCACCCTCTTTGCTTTCCACCCATATTTTTCCCTTATGGAGTTCCACGATCTCTTTGGCGATGGTCAGCCCTAAGCCAGTGCTACTCACATTCTTAGAAGTAGGGGCGCTGCCCTGCTCGAATTTTTGAAAAATCCTTTTCTGATCTTCCGGCATTATCCCCGCCCCCGTGTCATTTACGCTTATGGCAATACAGGGTTCCGCAGAGATTTCAGGATCCTTTCGAGTGGGATCCACCTTTAAGGTCACTGTGCCCCCCTCGGGGGTAAATTTGATCGCGTTCCCCATCAGATTGGTAACCACCTGGGTGATTCGGTCAGGGTCTGCCTCAACCTGGACCCCACCCTCAGGGAACTCCTCCTTGATGGTGACCCCATGACTCTCTGCCAAGCTGCGCAGGGTCTCCGCCACATGGTGAACTAGATCGTTCAATTCAAAGGTAACAGGACGGATTTCCATCTTTCTGGCCTCAAGCTTGGCAACATCCAAAAGATCGTTGATGAGACGAGAAAGCCGGGTAATGTTTCGCTGTGCAATGGAGAGAAACTTTCCCTGCTCGGGGTCCACATCGCCTACCACACCGCCCAGAAGAAGTCCTAAGGACTCCTCAATGGCGAGCAGCGGCGTTCTGAGCTCATGAGAGACATTCGCAACGAATTTGGATTTCATCTCATCCAGCTGCTTCTGCTTGGTAATATCACTTAGGACCGAGACCATGCCTACGGTAGTTCCATCCTCGTTCTCGATCACGGCAGTGCTGGCCTGAAGAACCCGACGGGTCTCGTCGTTTACACTTCTGAGCTCGATCTCTTTGGTAACCGGGTCCGTCCCGTCATCCAGAGGACCCTTGGTCAAGGACAATAAGTGCTCCCCTTTCAGCAGCTGGGAGATTGGAATATCTATTCCGAGTCCATGCTTAGTCCCAAGAAGCCTTTCCGCCGCTGGGTTCAACATCTGCACGTTTCCATGGTTATCCACCACCACCAATCCTTCACCCACGTTCCTTATGATGTTATTCATCCTGTCCTTTTCATCGACGGCTCGTTTTTTCTCCTTCTCCGCCACCGCCACTTCTTCCTTGATCCTAGCAGCAAGTTCCTCGTTAAAATTATCCCGTAGGCGACGGAGCTCTGCTAATTCCTGACGAAGTTTCTGCAGCTCCAAAGGGCTCACATCCGCCTGGGCCGAGGCCCTCGTTATCCGCACCGGCTCCTTGACTGCAAAGAGTTCACCTAGGTCTTTTTCGCTTACCCCGAGAGAAAGAAGCTTCTTCCTGAGAGGCTCCTCGAGGCGATCTCGCACTGATTTGGTTCGCAAAAATTTTGCCAGTGACTTCAGATCTCCCCCGCTCTCCATGAAGGATCTGATGAAAAACATTAATTTGACCTCATCGGCACAACCCTCTAAGATCCCAACCATTTCCTTACTGAACTCATTAATTGCCTGGGAATTATCGATAGCTTTTTTATACTCTCGGGCAAGGCGGGAGACCGGCAGGGAAAAATCCCTTCCCTTTTGAACAATGGGTGTGGCCAACTTGTCCACGATGACGGAGCTTACCCCCTGAACGACCCGTTTAAGCGCATCAGTACTCTCAGCTTTATTCACCATTTCTTCAGCTGTTTCTTGAGGCTTTGTCTCAAGTTCATATGAGAGTCTTTCAACATCATATGCGGCTGTTTCGTTGGTCCCTCGGATCAGATATCGGATCAGCTCCTCCATCCGCTCTATCTTGACAACCTGCTCATAGAATTGACCTACTCCTTCCCCCACACCTTCGTCTTTCACCTCATACACTTCCTCTTCAGTCTCTTGTTCTTGTTCTTGTTCTTGTTCTTCCTCTTCCTCCACTTTTGACAGGTCGGTCACCTGTTCTTCCTCTCCTACCAATTGGTAGTGA
>JACZQL010000264.1 GCA_022545745.1 Deltaproteobacteria bacterium
ATGGGCTACTCCATTGATCAAGGATTGATGGATAAAAAGTTCTCCGTTGAGGAACTATTTGCCGCATCCACCATCGATACGTGAGAGCAGAAGGCAGCAAAGCGCTAAGCGCAAAGAGACAACAGACTACGGACAACGGACTACAAACTCCCGGTCGTCAATCCCTGGATCAGGGTCAGAGGTCAGTAGTCGGTAGTCAGTGGTCCCGAATCCGCAAGGACGCTATGCGCTTGGCGCTATGCTCTTTGCTGTTAAGTATCTGCGTGAATCGGCGTGAATCTGCGGTTAAAATCCTTTGCGGGCTTAGCGTCTTGGCGCGAAAAACTTTACTGGAGTCGTTCTGTCGAAGATTTGATAGGGGCCTAACTCATGCAAATTATCCCCGCCATTGATCTCAAAGACGGTCGGTGTGTGCGCCTGTACCAGGGGGACATGGACTAAGAGACCGTCTTTTATGAAAGTCCCCTGGATGCGGCAAGGCATTGGGTCGAGCAAGGGGCAACGCTTCTCCATGTGGTGGACTTGAACGGTGCTGTGGAAGGTCATCCGGTGCACAAGACAGAGGTGGCCGCTATCTGCACAGCTCTGGATGTTTGGGTGGAGCTGGGTGGGGGACTCAGATCCATGCAGACAATTGAAGAGGCCTTAGCAACCGGCATCCACCGCGTGGTGGTGGGTACTGCGGCCTATGAAAACCGGGAATTGCTTCGATCTGCCTGCGCAAAGTGGCCGGGAAAGGTCATCGTCGGTATCGATTCGAGGGAGGGCAGAGTGGCGCTCAGAGGCTGGAAACGAGATACCTCCATGGACGGTGTGGAACTGGCAAAGCGCTGCGAGGAGGACGGTGCCTCGCGTATTATCTACACCGATATCAGCCGCGATGGCACCCAATCAGGAGTCAGCATCGAGGAGATACGACGTCTTGCTCGTGCGGTAAAAATCCCTGTCATTGCCTCGGGAGGGGTGGCTGCACTCAACGACATCCGCCGCCTCAAGGAAATTGAGGGGGAGGGAGTAGAGGGTGTCATTGTTGGGCGTGCCCTCTACGCAGGCGCCTTCACATTGAGGGAAGCAATCGAAGCCGTTTCACAGTAATGAAATATTCACTCATCGCCTCTAGCCATCGGCCTTATCGATAATCCCTCGGCCCTCGGCGCTCACGCTTTTTCTGTCTTCGTTGTCTACGCGATTCCCTCTTCCTTTCGCGGGAATAACCCCGGCGCTCCTTCTGCCTCTCACGTAGCTCACTCCGTTTTTCCGGCGATAATTGACGGTACCTTTCATAGCGGCGCCGAAGAGTCTGCTTTTTCTCCGGAGAGAGAGATTGCCATCGGTCCCACCTCTGGCGCAGGCGCTGCTGCTGTTCCGGCGAAAATTGCTGCCAGCGCTCATAATTCTTTCGGATGGCGCCTCTCTCTTCGGGCGCGAGACGGCGCCAGGTATCGAGCTTTTCTTGTAGCTTCTCTCTTTCCTCTGGGGAGAGGGTCTTCCATCTTTCGTGCCGGTTTCTCAGCTCTCCTCGCTGCTGAGGGCTCATTCGCTGCCAGTGCTCAAGTGCTTTTTCTTCATCAAATTTCTGCTGTCCCCAAGCCGAAGAAACCGGTAACCAGCAGAACGACAAAAGCAAGATGATCAGCGCAAGTTTCCGTGCCACTTTTGTCCATCCTCGATGGGAATTTCGGGAGCAGGCGTCTGCACTGCCTCCCTTGCCGATGTGTTCTCTATCTGGCCGGCCGATTCCAACTGCTTCATCAGCTCCAGATTCTGGATCATCTCCCACTCCTGCAGGAATTCCATCATTTGCAGCAATTCCTGCTCCGGAGGAGCTTCGGAAGAGGCTGCGTGCAGCGCTGAAAACTGAAGGCAAAGCAAAATAGGAATCCATAACATCGGCCTCACTGGACCAGCCTCCCCCACCTATGCCGATTCCGATCCATTGGAGAAGGCCCCTGGGACTTCCAGCAAATCCATGGAATCCAGCAGATCTAGATTTTTATAGAACTCCACATCATCAGCGATGCGAAATATTTCAAAGATTTCCTCATTTACCGGAGGCGCTTGCTCGGGTCTCCTCAGGGCACGGTTAAGGGTCACGGTCAGAGCCAATAAAAGCACTATCGCTGTGGCCGCGACCGGAACGGGCCAGGGACGAATAAGGGATACGATTCGATCCCACCAGGACACCTTCGCCTCCACCTGATCGAGTTTACCCCTCAACTCTCTCGAATAATCATCCCAGAAGCTCTGTGGCGGGTGGTCTTCTTTCACCGTGAGCGGCAAAAGCGATCCTAGGGACTCCAAGGTTTGACGACAGGAACCACACGCCTGGAGGTGAGCCTCCGTCCGGTGTAATTCGCCCTCGCCCAATTCTCCGTAATAATAGAGGACGAGGTCCTGTTCGTATTCTTTACAGCTCTGAGATGGAAAATGATTACGCTCAGCCATCATTCTATTCCTATACAAACTCTGCTAGGTCTCGTCTGAGTGCCATCACTGCTCGGTGGAGGTGCACCTTAATGGTTCCCTCTGCAGACCTCATGACCTCGGCAATCTCCCGAATCGAAAGCCCCTCGTGATTTCTCAGGATGAAGACCTTGCGCTGGTTTGGAGGCAATTCGTTCAGCGTCACCGCCACCCTGCGGGACATCTCCTGCGCTGATAGATGCTGGTCAGGAGAAGTCGGATTCTCACCGGTCATAGGGTTTTCACCTTCCCGGTTCTCTTTTTCTTCCAAAGGTTGCCAAATGAATCGGCGGCTCCTGCGCTGGTAGTCGATACAGAGATTAACGAGTATCCGGTAAAACCAAGTATAAAAGCTTGAACGGAGGTCAAAACGCTTGAGCTGCGTAAAGGCGCGCAGGAAGGCCTCCTGGGATATATCTTTTGCCTCCTCGCGATCCCTGATGTGATGAAACGCAATTTGATAGGCCTTTTGCTGGTAACGTTCCACGAGTATTTCAAACGCCTTTCGGTCACCTGACTTGGCCAACCCCACAAGCTGGTCATCTTTAAACTCCACCGGTACTGTATTTTCCATGAGGGATTTGTCTTTGCATGTAACAGCTAGGAATTAATCTCGTCAAGTCTGGTCCCTCAAACCGAGAAGGGGATCGGGGTCTTGGCTCTCGCCTGACCCCATCCCCGACGCCAGCACTTTTTGAATTAGGCACTCAGTGTTTCTAATAGAGATCCCTCAATCCTGTCGAAACCCTCCTCTATTCTGCCTGAATCCTTCACGATCGTCACGGCCCCCCCGTCGATTCTGAGCCCTCTCTTCGGTGGTTCCTCCTTCTTGGACGTCCCCTCCGGGTTCCCCACATCCTTCCCTGAACTCCGGGGCATCTCCACGCAATTCGTTCCGATCTCGTTTAAAACCTCGCCCGGCCCTCCGAAACTCTCTACGGTCGCTCAGTACCTCGCGTCGGTGCTGCCTCATGCTGTACCGTTTCATCCGGTATTGTCTCATCCGATGCTGTCTCATCTTGCTGCCTCTCCGATAGTGATTTTTGTAGGAGGCCCGGTTTCGATGATACGCTCGGCGATTTGCCTGTCGGTATTGCTTGACCCTCCTTGGTGTCCGATAATGGTTTCTATAGCTAGGTCGCTGCTTGTGACCCCTTACTTGCTGGGCTCTGTTTTGTGATCTTTTGAATCCCCTTGCCTCTGCAGGGGAAGCCCAAATACTACCCAAGAGAATGAGAGAACTAAGAACCAGGCTTCCGGCAATTTTGATTTTCGATCTTTCCATTGTTATCTCCTCAATGCTAAATTTGTCTCATCTTGGCCTTTAGCTCCTTAGACGCTGCAGAGGCCAAAAGGTTTACCCCGTACCACAAATACCCCGTATTCAAGCATGGAGAAATTTTTCAACCTCCCCCTGTGGAGTAACCTCTCAGTCGAGATAACCCATCTCGGTCGTGAATAATGCTCCACAGGGCTAGTGCCCAAATTTAACACAGGCAAGTCTGTGGTGACGGGGTTTACCTCCATTGTTCGCTTTCCCTTCGAGCTAATCAGTACCCTTTTTCCTGTCGTAACTCCTCG
>JACZQL010000265.1 GCA_022545745.1 Deltaproteobacteria bacterium
CATGTAACAGCCGGGACGCTCGAGCAGATTGCAAAGACAGGAAAGATTAGAATTGGGTACCGTAAGTCACAGCCGCCCATGTCATTTCTGGACATTGATGGCAGACCAATCGGTTATTCCATCGACCTCTGCAATCGAATTGTTATCGGTATAAAAAACAAAACTGGCAAAGAAATAGCCATTGAATTTGTTCCCGTGACTGCCGATGATCGATTTGACGCGTTAGTCAATAACAAGATTGACATACTGTGCGGATCCACGACAAAAACCCTTTCCCGTGCTGAACGTGTGGACTTCACGCAACTCACATTTGTCACCGGTGCTTCACTGTTGACCCTGAAGGCGAAGATGGTTCGTGAACTCTCTGATCTGAATGGAAAGAACATTGGGGTTATTCGGGACACAACAACAGTTCAGGTTTTGAAGAAATTGCTTCGAGAAACACTAACGGATGCAAAAATTGTCACTTTGAATTCGACTGCGGAAGGAATTGAGGCGTTGCAAAGTGGAAAGATCTCGGCTTTTTCCTCTGACCAGGTGGTCCTGATCGGCCTGATCATCACCGCACCGGACCCTGATAAATTTGCCATTGCCTCTGATGTGTTTTCCTACGAACCCTTCGCACTTCCAGTAAGGCGCAACGACGCTGATTTTCGCCTAGTAGCGGATCGGACCCTATCACATCTTTACCGCTCAGGACTCATATTACAAATATACCACAAATGGTTTGGCAGGTACTCCGAAAGGAGGCCGCCCATATTCGACGCACTCTATCAGATGTTTGCAACGCCTGAATGAGGCATCTAGCACTGAGTCCACAATAAAAGAAGGGAGATTAGTATGGCAGCAAAAAATCCATATGGTGGCAAACCGGGAAGCGGCGTGACGCTTCCCCCCTACTTCAATCCTACACCTTACATCGGAAGCAGGAATCACTGTTGGGAAATGCAGACTTTTCGGCTCATGCCGACCTGGGGGCTACTTTCGCTAAGCTCAGAGGGATGAAAGCCGCCCCCAGCGACTTGAATACCGTGCTGTACTTCCTGGGAGCGGCCCTCCTCCCAATGTCACCACTGCTCCTGCTCGCCTTCACACCGGAGCAAATCCTTGGAGTGATCAAAGGAATTTTGCTGTGAATCCTGCAGAATTTGTCGGAATTTTGCGATTCTCCCTCGCGGCCATGTGCTGGTAAATTCTGCTAAAGACCAGCAATATAACGGTTTCATAGAGAGTCCCCCGTTGGAAATTACCACTGGTATATGCTCTATATTTTGATTATGAAGGAGCTGTGGAGGGAAGAGGTTCATAAAAGACTGATCTACTGAGGCACAAATGGGGCAATCTATTTCCACAAGACACCTCTTGGCCGCGCTAATTCTTCTACCCCTTATGGCAGCGCTGGCTTTCGCCGACCCAGTGAGCGCGGCCGAGCTGGCTGATGTGCCGGTCCCTGGATTCACTCGGGAAAAGCACACCGGTGATCTCCGCAAGATTCGGCAGAGAAAGGTCTTAAAGGCCCTGGTCACCCATAGCAGAACCGACTTTTTCCTGTTGAATAAAAGGCCCCGTGGCCTGATGTACGAAATGCTGCTCGAGTACGAGAAGCAGCTAAACAAGGGCATTAGGAGAGAAAGCAAAAAAACTCGTATCGTTTTTGTTCCAGTTTCCTTTGATCAATTGATCCCAGCGCTTCTGGAAGGTAGAGGCGACCTGGCGGCTGCCCTGCTCACCCTCACCCCAGAGCGGGAAAAATTAGTGGCCTTTGCCACCAAACGCAAGCTAATCGTGAACGAACTGGTGGTAAGCCATAAATCCGTGGGAAATCTGAAGGAATTAAGGGATCTTTCAGGTAGGAGGATGTACGTACTGAGTGGCAGTAGTTACGCGGAACATCTCCGGGAACTCAACAAGCGCTTTGAAAGAGAAAAGATCAAACCGGTTCTCATCGAAGAGGCGGATAGTTATTTGCTAACAGAGGATATTTTGGAACTGGTCAGCGCCGGAATAGTCAAGCTTACAGTGGTAGATGATTTCAAGGCTCACCTTTGGGCCAAAGTCTTACCCAATCTTGTGGTCCACGAAAACTTGAAAGTCAAAGAAGCGAATCAGGTTGGGATGGCGGTTCGAAAAAACAATCCCGAACTGAAAAAACATTTGGAGAACTTTCTGGCAAGAACTGACAAGGGAACTCTTATGGGAAACGTCCTCTTTAGCCGCTATTACGAAAATACCCGCTGGATAAAGAATCCCACCTCTGCCATAGAAAGAAAAAAACTGGACCGATATATCGAGCTGTTCAGGAAATACGGTAAACAGCATAAATTCGATTATCTAGCCTTAGCCGCACAGGCCTATCTCGAGTCGGGTCTGGACCATAGCAAGAAAAGTCCACGGGGAGCGGTGGGCATCATGCAGCTGCTGCCCAGCACCGCGGCGGATCCAAACGTTGGTGTTCCCAATATCGAAGAAGTGGAAAACAACATTCACGCTGGGGTGAAATACCTGGCCTTTCTGAGAAACCGCTATTTTTCAGATCCAGCACTGACTCCGGATAACCGGGTTGCATTTACGTGGGCCGCCTACAACGCCGGGCCCGCCAAGGTCCGAAGAATGCGTCAATTGGCAGCCAAGATGGGACTGGATCCGAATAAATGGTTCCATCACGTGGCGCTCGCCGCAGGCAGGATCGTGGGTCGCGAGACCGTGAAATACGTGGCCGATATATACAAGTACTACGTGGCCTATTCTCTTGCAGAAAAGCTAACTGAGAAAAAGGCAGTAGCCATGAAACGCGGATCACAAAAGCCGAACCGTTGAGGCAAACGGTAGCGCCCACCCGCCTGCGAGAAATTAGCATATCCCGTATGACCAACGCCCTAGAACCTAGCCTGGATGAATGCCTTTGCACTTGCAAGCAACCTACCAATTGAAATAAAATTTAAGATACCAAGACAGTCATTCGGAGGACCGAGTCCATGCAACGCAAGGCCAAACATCATTTCTTTCGAAACACCTTCCTGACAGGCTTACTCATCCTTATCCCACTGTTTGTCACCTATATACTTGTTTCCTTCCTGTTCAACCTGTTCAGCGGCGCAGGTGCTCCCTTTTTGAAGGCGCTTTTTGGGATCCTCAGCGTTGATCCTTCTGGTCTGATCGAGTCTTGGGAGCCGGTTGTGAACATCGTTTTGGTTCTAACTGTCATTTTCATCCTCGGATTGATTGGAACCAACATTGTCGGACGCCGAATCATAGCGGCCATGAACGCACTGCTCATGCGAGTGCCCCTTGTGAACACCATCTACGGTGCGGTGAAACAGGTGGTAGAGACCTTCCAAGGTCCGGGAAAGAATTTTCAACGGGTCGTGCTGCTGCAATTCCCAGTTGAGGGTTGTTGGATGATGGGTCTGGTGGCATCGGAGCGAACGGATCATCTCAATCTATTCCGGTCAAAAAAGATGATCTCTGTTTTTATCCCGACCACTCCCAATCCCACCTCGGGGTTTTTGGCCCTGGTCTCTCCAGCGGACGTCATTGAATTGAACTATAACGTGGAAGAGGCCTTCAAGTTTATCGTTTCGTCAGGAATCATCGGCAAACAACTTGCCGCTCACAAACTAACCCCGTCACGATGAGGGAACTAGGTTAGCAACTCTTAACTGCAGGAGGAAAGAGTCATGAATGTGACGGTAAGTCAAATCATCGTGTGGCTGATTGTGGGCGCCCTGGCCGGCTCGCTAACGGGAGTCGTCGTTAAGGGAACGAAAAAGGGATTCGGACCGTTTACCAACCTGGGCATCGGCTTGGTGGGTGCACTGATTGGAGGGTCTATCTTCAGGGGGTTCAACATTGATCTCGGCCTGGGTGATCTGGCCATCAGCTTCCAAGACCTCCTGGCAGCCTTTCTAGGTTCACTGATCTTTCTATGGTTGGTGTGGCTCATACAAAAGAAACTCAGCAAGTCTTAATCAAAATTATTTGAATTTTTCGATGGAGTTTTGAATTACGGAATCGGAAAACAGATATCTCGGGCAAAGAC
>JACZQL010000266.1 GCA_022545745.1 Deltaproteobacteria bacterium
GTGGCGGAGGATCAGGTGGAATGGCATTTCGGTGGATACAATGAGCCCATGAACTATACTGAACGTATACCGATCACTTTGCCACCCAATGTGCGCACGAAGAAGATTTCAGATCGGTCCCTTAACGAAATGCTAGAGAGCGGCGAGATCAGCGCGCTGATTGGGTCTAGCCCGCCACGGTCGTTCCAAACCGGATCGCCCAAGGTGGCCCGTCTATTTCCCAACTATCAGGAAGTCGAGCTTGACTACTATCGACGAACGGGCATTTTCCCGATTATGCACATCATTGTGATCAAGCGGGAAATCTATGAAAAAGCACCGTGGGTTGCCGTGAGTTTGTACAAAGCCTTTGACAGGGCCAAGGCCGCGGGGATGCGCCGTTTGGAATATGGTGCAACTCTCTTTTGCTCACTGCCCTGGCTCGGTGTGAACCTGCAAGAGGTTCGGAAACACATGGGTAAAGATCCTTTTAGTTACGGTGTGGAAGAAAACCGCAAGGTGTTGGAGACCCTCCTCGAATATTCCTATGAACAAGGATTAATCAGTCAACGGCTAAAGGTGGAGGAGCTGTTCGTCCGTGAAACCCTCAGCGGTGTGGATCTCACCGAGATTTAACTCCCCAACGATATTTGTGAACGAGCTGAAAGAAAATTTACCTGCGCCGATGTCAACTGAACTGAGTAGTGCGAAGCAATACGCTTATTTGACTCGACCCCTACCCGGTGGTAGAGTCTGACCGCAAACCCCATTGGGACGGCTTGGAGACAACAACTGAACAGGAGGGATTCCTTGCGATGAAGCTCAATCTCACTCTCGCCTGTGGCTTGTATGATCGGACCATGGCCCTCCAAACCGGCTCCGTTTCTCCTGAGTGTATCAACCTCAACTATCTGATCATGAACAATCCTGGCGAGCTGTTCAAGCGCCAGGCCCGTTACGCCGAGTTCGATGTCTCAGAGTTCTCCCTGTCCACCCACGCTATCCTTCACACCAGGGACGACCGCCGCATGGTAGGGATCCCTGTCTTTCCCTCTCGAAGGTTCCGCCACTCAGACATCTACATCAACACAAGCGCGGGGATTCGCGAACCCAAAGATCTGGTTGGAAAGAAAGTGGGAACCATGTCCTTCCAGTTGACTGCCGCGGTTTGGATCCGGGGTATCCTGGAGCACGACTATGGGGTGCGGGCCGACCAGATCGAATGGTACTTCGGTGGATACAATGAACCCATGGACTACACCGAACGAATACCCATCAAACTCCCTCCGAACGTGAGAACCAAAAATGTTTCAGACCGGTCCCTCGACCAGATGCTGGAGAGCGGTGAGATCAGTGCCCTGATCGGGGCTTTTCCGCCGCGGTGCTTTCAGAGCGAATCGACTAAGGTGGCCCGTCTATTTCCCAACTATCAAGAAGTCGAGCTTGACTATTATCGACGAACCGGCATCTTTCCGATCATGCACATGATCGTCATCAAGCGGGAGATTTATGAAAAGTCCCCCTGGGTTGCCGTGAGCTTATGCAAGGCCTTTGCCAGGGCCAAGGCGGTAGGGTTGCGCCGTTTGGAATATACCGCGAGCCTTTTCTGCTCACTACCCTGGCTTGGGTTACATTTGCAGGAATCTCGGAAACAGATGGGTAGAGATCCTTTTCCATACGGGATCGAAGAGAACCGCCAGGGGTTGGAGACCCTCCTCGAATATTCCTATGAACAAGGATTAATCAGCCAAAGGTTGAAGCTGGAGGAGTTGTTCGCCCCTGAAACTCTCGGTGGTGTCGACCTCATTGAAATCTGAAATCCACTACGACCAGACACCGAGTCCGCCAAGTCTCCCGCAAATGACAGATAAGGAAGCTCATTGTGAGTAAGGCAGCTAAGGAAATCGCTAAGGAGGAAAGAGAGACCACTCACTCCGGTTCAGCAGCAATTCCTGAACTTCCAGCCCTTGGATTTCGTAACTACTGGTACCCCATTATCGAGGCACGGCGAGTGGGGCGTCGGCCCATTCCTGTTCGTATACTCGGGGAAGACATCGTACTTTTCCCAGGTAAGGGGGGCAAGGTGGCGGCTCTGCTGGATCGATGCCCTCACCGTGGAACGATGCTGTCCCGCGGGAGGATCCTCTTCCCGGGAACCCTGAGCTGTGGCTACCATGGCTGGACCTACAACGAACAAGGTGAATGTGTAGCCGCCATTGTAGAAGGGCCAGAATCTCGATTACCAGGGCAGGTGAGGGTGCGGGCCTATCCCACTGAAGAGCGGTTTGGAATTGTGTGGGCGTTTATGGGTGAAGGGGAGCCACCGCCTCTAGAGGAGGATCTTCCACCCGAGGTCCTGGAACCGAATGTCCTGCCGCTGTTTTTCTTTGAGGAATGGAAATGTGACTGGCGCAACATTACTGAAAACATCATAGACTCCGCTCACCCAGCGATGGTGCACCGCACCTCATTCAATTCCCTGTTTCAGGAGTTTCCCGCTTGCGCCACCAAATACCCAGCAGAATTGCTCCCTGACGGTAAAGGTGTAGTCTCGAAGGCGACAGGGGTCAGAATGCAGGCCGAATACCCTGGGTTGGGAAAATTTCCTGCCCGCTATTGGTGGCGGGTCATAAAGGTGGTGTCCGGCGCCATGTCCAGTGGACTCGTGATGCGTATGCCAGGTTACGTCGTCGTGAAAAGAAGGGACCCCTATTTCGGCATCTGGCAGTCCAATTGGCAATGGCCGTTTCCCGTCGACGAACATCGCGCCCGGATCCTTCTCTTTACGATCACTCATCCCAAGTCACTCATATCTAGACTGGCATTGAAACTGTTGTGGTGGATCTATCACAAGCCTTCTCGTGTTCAGTTCGTCCGCCAAGACAGGTATCAGCTTGAACCTCAGAACTACAGGAATCCAGAGAGGCTTTCGCCGGCCAGTGATTCGGGCGTCATACTATTTCGTAACTATGCAGCGAAGTTTGCTCGGAAACCCGGCTCCACCAAAGGTCCTACCAGCGCTGGAGAAGTCGATGAAAATTCAAGTCCCAAAGCTTAAGTCAGTATCGGATTAGGAGGGAGAGAGAATAACCCAACTTGGACAACGGAGACGAATTATAAATGGAGAGTCAACATTGGGAAAATAACGCAAAAATCGCAGTTATGGTTACACTCATGCTTGAAACCTGGTCCGAGGGTAAAGCGCCCAGCTATTCTTCGATGACCACTCCTCTCAAGCCAGGGACGGTAGACACACAGGGGATTTCCTGGTCCGAGTATGGGGGAAGGACCGGGATCTGGAGGATCATGCGAATTCTGGATGAATTCGATATCAAGGCCACGGTCTGTGCCAGTGGGAGGTCCGTGGAGCTCTTTCCCGAGGCAGTCAAGGAAGTCGCTCGAAAAGGGCATGAGGTGGCTGGCCACTCTTACACCCAGGATATGCTTCTCTGCTATCTGTCACCGGAGGAGGAGAAAAATGTGATCCGCAAGTGCTGCGGACTTATTGAAGGGGCCACTGGAGCTAAGCCTGTGGGTTGGTTAAGCCCGCGAGGCACGCCTACGGAACACACGGCGGAATTTCTGGCTGAAGAAGGCTTCCTATGGCATGGGGATCACAATGACGTGGACCTCCCCTACGTGGTGGATACAGCCAAGGGTCCTCTTGTTGCCATACCGCAGAGTAACTTCGCCGATAATCGGGTGCTCCGCGGAAACCCGAGGGACTATTTCCAAGTGTACAAGGATACCTTCGATTACCTGTATAACACCGAGCCCATCGGGGTGGTTAACCTTACCGTTCATTCGCACTGGGGCGGCCGCCCTCTCATGTCGGCCATCATAAGGGAGGTCCTAAAATACATTAAGGGTTTCTCCCACGTCTGGTTTGCCGGGCATGACGATGTCGCTAGGTGGGTGATGAACCATCCGGTCACTTCTCATCGATAGATTCGAATCCGTAAGAGACAGCTATTCCTGTTTGGAGTACGGAGGAGTTAAACCGTTGGTGCGAGGCAACACGTTAAGCAAAGTTGGCGGGAAGAATATTTGGTGGGACAG
>JACZQL010000267.1 GCA_022545745.1 Deltaproteobacteria bacterium
CTGGGCATTTTAAGAAAGCAGTAACCCTTCCCAATATGTTGTGACGTTCCCAAAATAATAGGAACAGACTCCCTCCTACTTTGCCGCATAGGTCATTCTCACCTCTTCTCAAAAGCTAAAGAACGCAGTCAGTTAGAGCCTCTTTGAGGCCGCTTTTTTTGCCTGGCACTGGCCTTGCTCTACCTTATCTTCTAGAAATCCAAGAGCAGAGGGGGTCCAGCCATGAAGATGATCGCTCTAGACAATAGGCAGTCTGGTTTTGTCGAAACCAACCTGCTTACTACAGTTCGGCTCGGGCCGTATGAGTTACCCAACCGCATCGTCATGGCGCCGCTGACCCGCAACCGGGCCGGGGCAGGCAATGTTCCCCAGGCCATGAACGTTGAATATTACGCGCAGCGCGCGTCGGCCGGTCTCATGATCACCGAGGCCACCCAAATCTCGCCGCAAGGTGTCGGCTACCCGAACACACCGGGCATCCATACTCGAGAGCAGGTTAGAGGCTGGAAGAGGGTGACCGAGGCGGTGCACAAACGCCATGGGCGCATCTTTCTGCAACTCTGGCACGTGGGTCGAATTTCTCATCCCTCACTTCAACCCAACGGGGCTCTTCCCGTGGCGCCTTTTGCAATCAGGCCGGAGGGCGAGGCGTTCACCTACCAGGGGCGTCGGCCGTTTGTAACGCCGCGCGCGCTGGAGACGGAGGAGATTCCGGGCGTCATCGAGCAGTACCGGGTAGCGGCACAGAACAGCCTTGAAGCAGGATTTGACGGGGTGGAAATCCATGCTGCAAACGGCTACCTCCTGGATCAGTTCCTCCGCGACGGTACGAACCATCGCACCGATGCCTACGGTGGCTCCGTAGTGAACCGGGCTCGGCTCGTGCTGGAAGTGACAGAGGCGGTGACCGATGTCTGGGGCGCAGACCGGGTGGGCGTGCGGATCTCGCCTGTGCACACCTTTAACAGCATGTATGACTCGCAGCCGGTGGCCACGTTCAGCTATGTGGCCGACCAGTTGAACCAGTTTGGGCTGGCGTACCTGCATGTCGTCGGGAACCGGTATGGCGACGGTTGGTACCCTGTGAATTCCGTCCAGCGGTTCGATGAGCGAAAGCTGCGTGACGCCTTTAAAGGAACATATATCGCGAACGCCGGCTATGACCGTGACCGAGCACTTGCGGCACTCCGGGCCGGCGATGCTGATCTCATCGCCTTTGGGTCTCTGTTTATTGCAAACCCTGACTTGCCGTTACGGTTGGCGCGGAACGCTCCGCTGAACGCACCGGATGTTCAACCTTCTATGGGGGGGATGAAAAAGGCTACACGGATTATCCATTTCTGGATTCCGAGATATCCACACAGAGTATCTCCGCAGTGGCCTAAGATCATACGACCTGGAATTTTTCACTTAACGAAACGGGTGTTGGATCAACGTGGTCCATACCGTAGATGGCGCTTGGAATCTTGACGGTCAAGCGATGACATACGAACAGTTGGGCGAGGCGATTTCTAAGGGCTAGAGGTCAGGCATGAGTAGTGGCTTTTTATTCAATCGCATCCTTGCCTGATCCTCCCTCGACAGATCGCGCAAGTATAAGGCCCGGCCTTTCCTTACCACTTTGGCTCACTTCGTGAGGCCGTTGGCCGGGGAGCGTGTAAAAAAGGCCGCTGAAGAAATCTTCAGCGGCCTTTTTTATTGGGCATTGGAAGGGTGAAAGATTGTGATCTTAGGGCGGTAGAATCTTTGGGGTTTTCAAAATTTTTAAAATTTGGTGTGTACGAGCACCCTGATCCTGAGGGGCTTGTCATCCATGGGGATCCTTAGTGTCCTTCTTTCACGAGATTTTTGTTCCACGCTGGAATTTCAACAACGAGGTTCTTTGTGCCATTCGCCACACATTGGCATGCCAATCGTGACTGAAGCTCAATGGCTGGTGCTTCATCTAGTTGGTCGAGCTCATCATCGGTGGGTTCATTGGATGTCTCCAGGCCTTCCTTCACGATGACATGGCAGGTTGAACAAGCACAGACGCCTCCGCAGGCATGTTCCAAATCTATCCCAGCCCCTAGGGCCACGTCTAGGATGCTGCCTGGCAGACCGGTAGGGCCATACGGAATTTTTTCAGGGTCAACCAAAACTTCGATAGTTTTTTCTGGGGTGTGAAAGGTGATGGTAAAGGCTTGAACTGCTGCCTCTGTTTCTATTTTTTCAATGTACGGATTACTTCCACCCATGAATTTTTCTTTCCTTTCCTGGGGTCTAAAATGAGTTGGGTTAAATTAGTGTTGTATTTAAGAGTTTTTTCCTCGTTATTCCAACTTGCTTCCTAACCTGTAAATACGATTAAATTGGTCTCCGATTAATTTAATCTCCGATCAGTTTAGTCTTGACAAGGGGTGACAGTCAATGGTAGGTTAAATCCGATCAATTTTATCGGAGATTTTTCAGTCTCTTCTTATCAGTCTCTGATTAGTTGAAATGGGGGGTATCGATGCTCAAGCTATCCAAGAAATCTGACTACGCCCTGATAGCCCTGCAGTATATAGCCTCCGTGCAATACGGTGAACTGACCAGGGCCCGGGTTGTCAATACCAAGGAAATTGCTGAAGAGCACAACATTCCGGTGGAACTCCTGGCCAAAGTCCTTCAAATTTTGGCTAAGCACCAGATGATAGAAAGCCATAATGGCCCCAAAGGCGGATATCTGTTGGCCCGGGAGCCGAAAGCTATCTCGATCGCCCAGGTGCTTGAGGCCATTGAAGGGCCTCTTGGTATTACGGATTGTTATCACGACAAGGACCATTCGTCCTGTTTGCAACTTGACCGGTGTAATATTCGAACCCCCTTGCTCAAAGTCCAGGAGAGTATTTCTCAGCTCCTCCACAGTATGTCGATTGAAGATATGATGCTTGGGTCTCCCTTAATCATAGTGGAATCCCGTAAGGAAGAAGGAGTCAATTTATGAAGCTACCGATTTATATGGATAACCATTCGACAACTCCCTGTGACCCACGGGTTGTGGATGCGATGCTTCCATTTTTTACCGAGAAGTTTGGCAATTCAGCCAGTCGGAATCATTCCTTTGGCTGGGAGAGCGAAGAGGCGGTTGAACTCGCGCGGAAGCAAATTGCCAGATTAATCCATGCCGATTCCAAGGAGTTGGTGTTCACCAGCGGCGCGACTGAGTCGGATAATTTGGCGCTGAAGGGCGTGGTGGAAATGTATCGCCAAAAAGGGGACCACATTATCACCAGTGCCACCGAACACCGTGCCGTCATTGATCCCGCGAAGGCTTTAGAGAAAAAGGGGATTAAGGTTACGTATTTGTCAGTGGAGAAAACCGGTAGGGTGAATCCGGATGATGTCCGAAATGCCATCACGGACAAGACCATCCTGATATCCCTCATGCTGGCCAATAATGAAATTGGGACCATTCACCCGATCAAGGAGATTGGGAAAATTGCCAAGGAAAAGGGGATTCTGTTTCACTGTGACGCAACCCAGGGTGTGGGGAAAATTCCCGTCGACGTCCAGGAATTGGGCGTTGACCTCATGTCGTTTTCTGCACACAAAATTTACGGTCCCAAAGGGATTGGCGCTCTGTATGTGAGGCGAAAGGCCCCCCGCGTGCGGCTTGTCCCCATGCTGGATGGCGGAGGTCATGAGCGGGGAATGCGGTCCGGCACCATCCCGGTCCCCCTGGTGGTTGGATTTGGGAAGGCTTGTGAACTGTGTGAACAGGAAATGGCAACGGAATCCGTTCGAATTGCCGCCATGCGGGATCGCCTTGAAGAAGGGATTAATGCCTCTTTGGAAGAGTCATACCTCAACGGGCATCCAACCGAACGGCTGCCCGGTAATCTTAATATTAGTTTCGCCTATGTTGAGGGTGAGGCCCTCCTTATGGGAGTGAAGGAAATTGCGCTGTCGTCAGGGTCGGCCTGCACCTCTGCGACGCTGGAACCCTCGTATGTCCTTCGAGCGTTGGGGGTAGGTTCAGACTTGGCTCACTCCTCTATTCGATTCGGT
>JACZQL010000268.1 GCA_022545745.1 Deltaproteobacteria bacterium
GAATTGACTTTACAGCATGGACCATATACCATGACTACAAGTTTAGTATTGCTACCCTACCCCTCTAAGCCTCAGAGTATCAGACATCATGGTTAGTTTAAACGGTGTTTGCTCCATCCTGGACCTGATTGGTTCGACGCCTGTTGTCAAACTGAGAAATATGCCCGGAAAAGACGATGCAGAGGTCTGGGGTAAATTGGAGTCCATGAATCCAGGGGGCTCCGTCAAAGACCGAATCTGCCTTAGCATGATTGAGGCAGCTGAGCGGGATGGCAAATTAAAACCCGGTGGTACCATCGTGGAACCCACCAGTGGTAATACCGGGATTGGCCTGGCACTGGTGTCGGCGGTCAAAGGATACCGTTTGATCCTCACTATGCCGGACACCATGAGTGAAGAACGTCGTAGCCTATTGACGGCCTATGGGGCCAAACTCATTCTCACACCAGACACAAAAGGGATGGGTGGGGCAATTCAAAAAGCTGAGCAACTGGCACTCGAGCATCCCGACTATTTCATGCCCCAGCAGTTTAATAATCCAGCAAACCCGGAAGTCCACCGCCGAACCACTGCAGTGGAACTCCTCAAGCAGTTCAAGCGCATTGATGCCTTTGTCTCAGCGGTGGGGACAGGGGGAACCATCAGCGGAGTTGGAGAGGTGTTAAAGGAAAGAATGGCGGGCATAAAAATTTATGCGGTGGAGCCGTCGGCCTCCCCTGTTCTTTCTGGAGGAGAACCCGGCTACCATAATATCCAGGGGATTGGGGCAGGATTCGTCCCCCAGGTTCTTAACAGACGGATTTACGATGAGATCATCACGGTTAGCGATGAAGATGCTGCACGCTACGCACGGAGGCTTGCCCTGGAGGAAGGGGTATTCGTTGGGATCTCCTCGGGGGCCGCAACCTACGCCGCTCTCCAAGTAGCAAACAAACTGGGAAGAGGCTCAGTTGTGGTTACCATATTCTGTGACACTGGTGAACGCTACCTCAGCACGGAGACCTTTGAGAGCCCACCCGAGAGTAGCGTTTCCTGAGGTTGAAGATCCTTCCGACAACCGTTTCCGCCCTTAAGTCTGAAATGGATGACCAGGATAAAATGGCTGCGTGCGAACGCTTACTCAGGGAATATCGGTTTACCCAATGCCAACTCACCCTGCATGGAGAAATGGTTCGAATTCGGGTCTCCCCCCAAGGGTTCCAGCAGTTTTTTGACACGACCCTCAGGGAGTGCATCGTTCAGAGGTTAAAAGATGTCGGGTTCACCTTTGTGAGCTTGGATCTCGAAGGCCTGCCCATCCAGCCAACTGGTGAGTTCGACCCTCCATTGGCCCGAGACGAATAATTCTAGCTCGGAATTTTTCCAGCGCTTACAAGCATTTCCGCGAAAAGCAGGTCTTGCGGGAAGGTAACCTTAATATTGCTGGTCTCACCTTTTAGTACGGTAACGACTTTACCCAGCCGCTCCACCAGCATGGCATCATCGGTGGCCTCTACCCCCTCCTTGGCGGCCCGGCCATAAGCCTCCCGGATAATCTCCACACGAAAAACCTGAGGTGTTTGGATTTTCCATAGTGTATCCCTTGGAGGGGTTTGTTGAACCTCCCGAGCCGCCGAGACCACCTTGATGGTATCCTCTACAGGTACACCCACCACCACCGAACCTGCCCTGAACGCCGTCTCTACGCACTGGTCGATGAGACGAGAAGAGACAAAGGGGCGCGCTCCATCATGGATGACGACCACCTCACAATCAGGGTCCAAACGTGCCAACCCCCGTGCCACCGAATCCTGCCGCCTAGGACCTCCCTTTTCGACGATGCATTCCAGCCCTATCAAACGTGGATCTGAACGAACGAGATCTTGGCACTTGGAAACCCTGGTCTTCCCAGTTACCAAAATCACCTTGGTGACGGATTGGGAGCTCGCAAAACGGTCTAATGTGTGGAGAATCATGGGTCGTCCGGCAATGGGCAGGAACGGTTTAGGGGTCTTTTTCCCGATCCTAGTCCCCTCACCGGCTGCAACGATCACACCGTTGACACGCATAGGTATAATGACCCTAGAATAAGCCGAGGGAGACGCCTCGGCCATTTATTTGAATTATTGTAGGAGACTCGAAACAGCTAGGAGGTGAAGATGTGACGCAACTCGTCCATTATCTTCTGCTCCGAGTGAGAGCGCGCTATGGAAAGCTCCTTGACCAAAAGGTTTCTAGCAGTATCAAGCACCTTTCTTTCGCCGAAGGAAAGCTCTTTATCTCCCTTAAGAAGAAATAGGTCCCGAAGCACCGTCGCGATCTCCAGTACGGAACCTGTTTTGATTTTTTCAGTATATTCTCGATAGCGTCGATTCCAAGTCTGTTGGTCTGTCTCCACCTTCTTTTGACGCAAAACCTTATAGACTCGGGAGACCATCTGTTTGTCAATGACTTTTCTCAATCCCACGGATTCCACATTGTCAACCGGGATCATGATCTTCATGTCGGTGTCAAGGATTCGCAGCGTATAGAACTTCTTTACCATACCTGAAAACGCTTGCGTACGAACCGCTTCAATTTGTCCCACCCCGTGGGCTGGATACACTACCTTCTCTCCGACTCTAAACATATGATCCTCCTAAAAGACCTCCCCTGTCGATTAAGGCAGGGGTGAAAGGCCGTGAGCCTCGGACTACGGTATGACTAGAACACTGATTCGGTAGGAAACAGGCCCTAAGACGGGCAAACCCTATAACTCGCAGAGTTAAACTCCGTCCTGCCATACAGCGAAGAAGAAGAATAACATCGGCCAGAATCTCCTGACCGCAAAAACAGCGAAGCCACTTATACTACGTGCAGTGGATGCAGTCAAGCGCACGACATTATGGATTTAAAACTCTTGTGATTACGGTAGGTTATAAGCCAATAATGAAGGTGTTACTCTGTATCGACATGAAGTAAATTAAAGTAAAATCTAGCTATCTGTCCAGCTCGAGTACCATCACCAAAGCATCCTCTCCATCGTCTGAATAGTACTTCTTCCGCACGCCACGTTCTACAAAACCGAGGGAATAGTACAGCTGCTGGGCCGCTTGATTGGATTTGCGGACCTCCAATGTCACGCAATTGGATCCCTGGCCCTTCGCACTATCAATGGCCGAGCTCAACAAGGAACGCCCAATCCCCTGCCGCCGATAGGCAGGGTGAACTGCCAGGTTGTGTATATCCACTTCTTTTGGCAGTTGCCAATAGATGATGTAACCCACGATCCGTCCTGCCACTTCTGCAAGAACGGATTTGGCATAGGAAACCCGAATCTCCTCAAGAAAGAAACGGGCACTCCAGGGACTGGTAAAGGAGGCCCGCTCAATGGTCACAATTTCGTCCATATCTGCTGATTGTATTTCCCTGAAATAGACGGGATGTTCGAACCCAGCAAAGTCACTGGGTCCCGACTTTTCATCGACCTTTTCTCTCGGCCCTTCCATGCTAGTTTTGTTCTGCCCCCACGGATTCACCATAAGACTTGCCCTTTAAAAGGAGGACCTCCAGAAGTTTGTTCGCAAATCGGTGCGAAAACCCCTCAACCGTTTCCTCCAGGGGAATGACCGTCGTGAATTCCCCGGGGAAAGAACCCACGCCCCCACAGAATCTCCTGACCCTTTCATCCGTCAACTTCCCCTTGACGATGAAATGATCATCCTTCAAAGTCAGATCATAATCATAATCCGGCATTTCAGAAGGAAGGTCTGAGTTCGCCAGCAGGGCAATTTCGGGGACCCATCTAGGAAACTCCAATCGCAGATGATAGGCCCTCCCCAAATCCTCGATGGTGTAGGCGTTACCGTAACGTCTCTCACGTTCTCGTTTGTCCACAAACCCCTTGCCATAGAAGCCTTCTACCGGGACTGGAATATTCCGCAGTAATTTGGGACGGCCTGCAAACCACGGTGCCAACACGGATAGAGGACCTCCGTAGAAGGAGCCCCTGAGGACCATCTCTTCCACAGGCCTTGCGCGTAAGATCCCCTCTT
>JACZQL010000269.1 GCA_022545745.1 Deltaproteobacteria bacterium
ACAGAAAGGGCGATTTTGCGATTTCCAACAACTGCAGATGGCTATGGTTCTAGGCGAGTCAAATTCCAAGATACACGGCTGGATGTTGGTGGCGAGATGAGAGTTGTCGCAAAAAGGCAGGTTCTTGCTGCGGCCGCACATACAGTACGCCTTACTCTTCGAGACCTGCCTAATAAAGAAGGGTTGCTTAAGATCCTTGTAAGCCAAATTCATTGAAGACTCCTTTCCTTAAAAATCGATCGGATCTTCGAATGAAATCCTTTATAGCAACACTATGCAATGACGGGTTTGATGTCAACGAGCGCTCCTGATCCACCCAATTTTACACTGTATCTCCCCGCGGAGGTGAGATAAGATATCCAAGCGGCTAGTTGAGCCAGATTGGCGGTTTGAAATGGAGTTTGAAGGTATTGAAATCGAGCGGAAAGACACCGGGATCCGCATCGTGCTCAGTCTGCTTTATTGGGTTATTCTGGAAGTGGTCAAAACGGTCTTGGCGGTACTCGTAATTTTTGAGTTAATCTATACGTTGATTACCAAAAAACCTCCCAGCGAAGGAGTCAGAAATTTTTCGAACCGTGCCCTCAGTTATCACTACCGCCTGCTGCGCTACCTGACTTATAACGAACCCTACCGCCCCTTCCCTTTGTCTGAATTTCCTCCCGAAGTGGAGCCATCGGGCCCCATAACTGAATGAAAACAGAAACATTGAAAATGGATAAGGCCAATGATAGAAGCCCTTTAGACGTGGATTCCCGCATCCAGTTGGTTTCTGAATAACGTTTTTAATATTATAAAGGGGGCTTGGAAACAGACCGTGGCGGTTCTTGTTACAGGTGGATGCGGCTTGAGCGGCTCTTTTGCAGTGCGTCATGCGGCGGAGTTGGGAATACCTGTGGTCGCATACGACATAGCGCAAAAGACCGAACTACTCCAAGACGTCCTCGATCGTGTCCAACTGGTTAAGGGGGGACATCACGAGCGCCCCGGAACTCATACGAGCCCTTCAGGAGTATGGGGTGGAACGGATCCTACATCCGGCGAGCTTCCTGACGGGTCCAGCATACGAACGCCCCTACGCGAACAGTTCGGATACGTGCCTGAGTATGACGTTAAGCGGGGTTCCCGCGAATATATTGCATTTCTCAAAACGGGCAATTATAAACAGTTGCCATAGGGGTAAGATCTCAATAAGCCCGCGATCTGGATTGCGAAAAAATTCACGCGGGAGGTAGGAGTATGGCTCAGAATCAAATCGACGTGGTAGACGCCGATGGACATGTCATGGAAGACTGGGATTCCCTACTGGAGTTCATGCCCGAACCTTACAAAAAAAGTGGACGGTTTAAAGGACGGATCTTCCCTCCCCTCGATCACCTCCATTCCGCCAACCTTCATGAGCTTGTCCCGGGTGCCTTCAAGCAGGTCAATGTGGACGGCTGGCTGGAGTTCATGAAGGATGTTGGGATCCAGAGGGCAGTTCTTTACACAACAGGTGGCCTCGCCTTTGGTAAAATCATCAACAGAGACTTTGCCATCGACGCCGCCAGGGCCTACAACGACTGGTTCCATGCACATTACCTAAAAAGGAGCCCTCTGTTCCAGGGGCTAGGGTTGATTCCACTGCAAGAACCGGCAGAAGCAGTCAAAGAGTTACGGCGTATCGTGGAGGAGCTAGGTTTTTGTGGCGCCATGCTCGCCTCCACTGGCCACACGGGGCACCTCGGCGGCAAGGAGTATTGGCCCATCTACGAGGAAGCCCATCGCCTCGGTTGCTGTCTGGCCGTCCATGGGGGTGCCCATGAAGGTTTGGGCATGGACTACCTGACTCCCTACGCTCCTATCAACGGCTTGGGGCATCCCTTTGGTCTGATGGTCTGCTTTGCCAGCATTGTGTTCAACGGGATCTTCGATAAGTACCCCAACGCGCGCATTGGCTTCATGGAAGGTGGAGTCTCTTGGCTACAAACCTGCATCGAGCGGTTTGACCGCGGGTGGGAGACCCATATCGCCTACGACCCCCGTAAGGAATTCATTCAACTTCGGTCTGGCGAAAAGGTCAGTGACTATATCAAGCGCCACATCGAGGAAGGGAGACTCTTCATCGGCTGTGAGGGAACTGAACCGTCTCTACACCATGCGATTGAGGAAGTGGGCAACAAACCGTTCATGTTCTCCAGTGATTTTCCTCATGAGGTGAACAACGAGTACTGCAGCGGAGAAATACGGGAGATCGCGGAACACAAGCATTTAACCGAAGATGACAAGCACGCGGTCCTGCACGGTAATGCCGAACGGTTCTACAGGCTCGGATCCTAGGCGGATAACGCTCCAAGGAATCTGGGAACGTCACAAAAAACTACCAGACCAATCTGCCCACCACGCGAGTGGCGACCCTAAAATTCTAGCTTATAATTGAATCGCACCTAACGGTTGTCGGCGCAAATGAAAATGAGGGTTTTACGCAGCGAGCTTGAGCTTTTTAAGCCATGACCGCTGCGTAAGCCTAGTAGATGACAATCAACCTCGGTGGGTCTACTGACCCATCACGACAACTCGGATGACTTCCTTGAGCACTGCTGCGCGCCCCATGGTGTCCTTCACCTGATTGAGCTTGCTCAACAACTCCTGCTCAATCTCAGCACCGGCACTCACGAGACGATCGTAAACTTCCAACGCCTCACGGTAGATGCGGTCTTGGGTCCCGGTGATTCGGCTACGGAATTCTTCCGCAGAAGGCTCATGGCCTCCATCCAAGGCTTCTTCCGAAATACCCCGGATCTCCTTTCCGTAGCGGTCGATGAGTTCAGTCAGACCTGTCAGGCCCTGTTCGACTTGATCCATTTATTCCCTCCCGTTTTCGTAAAATTTTTTGACTTTTTTTCAGCGTGTAGCAAATTCATATACTTCACTAACTTGGTTTGTGTCAAGGAAAAAAACAAGATGTTGTATAAAATTTTCAGAACGCGCCTACATGTTGCGTGATTTCTTACTAGTTCACTGTGCTATTTTTTCATTTCAAAAGGCCATTGACAGGCATTTCGAAGAAGTGTAAGCACCAAACCAGTGAAATGATTTATAAGTACGAGGGAAATGATTCGCGGTGATGCCAGCGCCTCGCACAAATTGGCTTAATGGTTAAAACCTCAGTGGCTCGATGTCACAATCTGGGATAGGGAACAATTAACGATCGGAGGTCTCTATGCGTAGCAAAACAATCATCATGCTTTCCGTAGCGCTCCTTGTGCTGATTGGGTCTGAGATCAGATTATCCGCAAACTGGAAGGCAGAGTGGGAAGAGACGGTGGCGGCCGCCAAGATAGAAGGTAAGCTCGCGCTCCACATGGGTCCAACGGTCAACGGGGAAAAAGTGGCTTTTGCCTTTCAAGAAAAATATCCGGAGATTAAATTGACCACGGGAGTCCGCCGGACCGGTCATTTTGTCGCGCGCCTCATGACTGAAAGGCGAGCCAAGAAGTACGTCTGGGACGTTTGCATGTGCGGTCCCACGGGCCCATTCCGCACCCTCCACCCTGCCAAGGCCCTGGCTTCGGTCAAATCTGAATTGATCCTGCCCGAAGTGAAGGATGAATCAAAGTGGTGGAGTGGTAAGCATCTCTACGTGGATCCTGACGGACAGTACATTCTTGCGTATATCGGCACGGCTAGTGGTGGCAACGTCTTTTACAATAAAAATCTTATTGACCCGAATGAAATCAAATCTTACCGGGATCTCCTGAGTCCCAAGTGGAAAGGCAAGATCCTCGCATTGGATCCAAGGACTCCCGGACCGCAACGTGCAGGGGGGAGAATGTTTTACTATTCCCCCGAGTTAGGACCGAATTATATACAGCAACTCTTTGGTGAGATGGGTGTGACCATTAGCCGATCCAGACGGCAGGCCACGGATTGGCTGGTGGTGGGGAAATATCCCATATGTCTTTGGTGTAACGATGCAAGGATCGCTCGCGGCCAGGGTCTTCCCGTGGACGAGTTTGAAACCGTCCGATGGA
>JACZQL010000270.1 GCA_022545745.1 Deltaproteobacteria bacterium
CGCCGAGATCAGAAAGGCGCGGGCGGCGTCCGGAAAGGTATAGAACGGAGCCGAGTTGAAAAGGGGTCGGGAGTCTTTTCACGATCCTACAGAAGACTCGCCTGAGCGTCACAGCCGATTTTGAAAAATCGCCCAGGGCAACAGGGTCCTTCGCGTCGGCGCCGAGGAAATCGCCGAGATCGAGAGGTCAAGGAAAGACTCCCGGCCCCTTTTCCGATCGATATTTCTCAGCCCATCCAGCACTTGATCGACCACCAGGGAAACGAGCTTGCGTCGGACCGACCCATAAGGACCCCCTTCGTTGTCTAACACGAGCTAGCTTCGGACAAGAGTCGTTTGTAGGCAGAGGGAGGGTCAGGCTTTGATATCTTACGAAGAGTACTCCCGCCTTCTTTTTCTGCTCAGACAGCTCTCTAATTGTTATCGGAACCCTTCGCGCTACTCATTCTTGTTTGCGCTTCCTGAACCCTTTACGCCAAGAACTATGATGCCGCCAATGAATCCGCCCGCGACTGCGCCCTTCAAGACCGGATGCAACTCAATTCCCCAGTAAAGCCTGAGAAGATAGATCAGAAGGAAAGCTAGGGGGGGCCTAATTTTTCCTTCCACTTTACTGGCAGGAAGGCAATTACGGCCAAAAATGGTGAAGCCCACTATATCGCAACGTAGAAAATTGTGCGGTGAATGTGCTCTTTATTCGACGCATACAGTGCGTACAATATAGTTTGACTCTGCGTCGATTGATTGCCATAATATACGCATAATATGCGTAGAATGAGCCCCTCCATACATAACCAGCCAGATTGGCCACAGTTTTACTGGAATCGAGAAAGACTGGCCGAACGTCTGGCCGTCGTTCGTCACGAGCAGGGCCGTTTCCTGGGACGGATGGAAGCTCTCGGCTTCAAGCTGCGTCAGGAGGCCATCCTCAAAACGCTCACAGAAGATGTGCTTAAGAGCAGCGAAATCGAGGGCGAACAACTGGACGCAGAACAGGTCCGTTCATCGATCGCGCGCCGCCTCGGCATGGATATTGGCGGCCTCAAGCCCGTCGACCGGAGCGTCGAGGGAGTCGTTGAAATGATGCTGGACGCCACGGGCCACTATGAACAACCGCTCACCGCAGAACGGCTGTTCGGATGGCATGCGTCCCTATTTCCGACGGGTGGGAGTGGGATGAAGCGGATCAGGGTCGGTGCCTGGCGCGATGACAGCAGCGGTCCTATGCAAGTCGTCTCCGGCGCGGTCGGCCGGGAGAGGGTGCATTTCGAGGCACCGGCCGCCGGAAGGCTCGACCGGGAGATGCAGGTGTTCCTAGATTGGTTTAATGAACACACTGAGACCGATTGGGTGGCGAAGGCCGGGCTGGCGCATCTCTGGTTTGTGACAATTCATCCGTTCGACGACGGCAACGGCCGCATTGCGCGGGCTATTGCCGATATGGCGCTCGCACGCTCCGAACAAAGTGCGCAACGTTTCTACAGCATGTCGCCGCAGATCCGTCAGGAGCGCGCCTCCTATTACGAAATCCTGGAGAAGACACAAAAGGGAACGATGGACATCACGCCGTGGATGGATTGGTTCCTGGGCTGCCTGGGGCGCGCCATCGAGGGGGCGCAAGCCATTCTCGGAACGGTCCTGTCCAAGGCGCGCTTTTGGGAAGCCGTTGGGGATTTCCCGCTAAACGAGCGCCAGCGCCTTGTGGTGAACCGCCTCCTCGATGGGTTCGAGGGGAAGCTCACAACGTCGAAATGGGCGAAGCTAGCGGAATGTTCCCACGACACCGCTCTGCGTGACATTATGGCTCTCGTCGAGCGCGGCATCCTTGTCCGACATCCGGAAGGCGGCCGCAGCACGAGCTATGGCCTCGCCAGCATCGCAGAGAGCACCCAGAAAAAACAGTAGCCTGTTCAGAAAATGCCACCTCTGAGTTGAGAAAAGGGGTCGGGAGTCTTTTCACGACCCGAAGAAGACCCGGCTGAGCGTCAGAGCCGATTTTGAAAAATCGCCCAGGGCAACAGGGTCCTTCACGCCGGCGCCGAGGAAATCGCTGAAATCGAGCGTCGGCTGATCGCCGAGATCAGCAAGGCGCTGGCGGCGTCCGGAAAGGTGTAGAACGGAGCGATAGAAAGTTCCCCTGCCCCCGACGCTGTGATAAAGGGGTGAGACCCCTCTTCCGCCTAGAGAGCGTGACACATCCCACCCTTGCTCCACGCGTCAAATTCCTACCCCAACATCAAGCGAACGCCCGTCGATTTTTCAATGGCTTGGGTGTATCCTTTTGGGGGGTCAAAAAGAAATGGTTTCGGCAGCACGGCTAGAGGCGGGGAGATGGATTCTAAGGATCCGCTTACGCAGCTCTGCTCAATTCGATTAGTGGTCTAGGAAGTTGATTTTCCTCTCAGAGACCTCCAGCTTGAGGCCTTTCCTAGCTTTTGGCACCCTTGCGCTCCTGTTGGCATTGGAATGGTGGATTCCCTTTCGCGGCCTGGTCCAGTCCAAACTCCGTCACGTTACCACCAACCTCACCATTGCCGGTACCAATGCGGTCGTCGTGCATCTCTTGCTCGGAGGACCATTGCTTCTCTGGAGCCAGGTGGTGAAGACGGAAGGATGGGGGCTGCTCCACCAACTGGGGATGGGGCCTCTTTCAAATATACTGGCATCGGTGGTCCTGTTCGACCTGGTGTTCTACGGCGCTCATTGGGCGAATCACAAGATTCCGTTCCTCTGGCGCTTTCATCGAGCCCACCATAGCGATTTGGCTCTGGATGTCACCACCGCCGTCCGGTTCCATTTGGGCGAGGTGCTGATCTCAACCGGGATCAAAGCCGGGGGCATTACCGCCTTAGGCATTTCCCCGTTAGGGCTGGTCCTGTTTGAGATGACCCTTCTGGCTGCCGCCCAGTTTCAGCACAGCAATCTCGGTCTGCCGGGACGCGTCGACACGGGGATCCGCCTCATGATCGTGACTCCCCACATGCATTGGATCCATCACTCACGACGCCCCCATGAACATAACTCCAACTTCGGGACTATTTTTTCAGTCTGGGATCGTCTGTTCGGGACTTATTTCATGCAGGTTCGCCAGGCAGAGATCCGGGTTGGCCTTAACGAATACTCGTGGCCGGAGCAGGTCGGGTTGCTCGGGTTTTCTGCAATGCCTTTCCGAGGAGGATGCCGACCAGGCCGGAACGGCTTTTGAGAACAGACTCCTAAACTGGAAAGGTCTTGCCTCGGACCATGGCTAGGTTCCTCAGTGTCAATAACAGTTATTCACGGTAGGTGAGCCATGGAGTGGTTACTCCAAACCGGTGAACGGTGGTCAGGATTTATGTCCCGCGTGGCGCTTGGGGTCGTCATATTTCCGCATGATGCGCCAAAGGTGTTGGGCTGGTAAGAAAGTCAAGGATTCGTCGGAAGCATTATAAATCAATCATCGTGGACTCATGAAAAAAGCTGGGGACAGGAAAGCGTCCCTGTGGCACTATAAGGAAGGAGGGAAAAGCCATGAAAACAAATACAAGGAATCATTCCGACTCGCGGCCACCGGTAGCAGTTGGCCATGTGGATTTACTTGTCTCCAATGTGGGGCAAGCCGTGGACTATTTTGTCAAATTGGGAATGCGTCACATTCATCACGATGATGATTTTGCAGTATTGGAACTTCGGGGTGGAACCCATCTGGTACTGGAAACTCCTGAGAATGGCGTACGGATTTCCCCTGGGCAAACGCCACTTTTTGATTTAATGGTTGATGACCTGCAAGGTACTCGACAACGATATGTGGAATTAGGTAATGCGTAAGACGATACTAGTCACTGGTGGAGGGGGATTTTTAGGTTCACATCTGTGTGAAAAACTATTGAAGCAGGGTAACGATGTTATCTGCCTGGATAATTTTTTTACCGGTAGGAAAGCGAATGTTCGTCATTTACTGGACTCGAAGGATTTTGAGCTTATTCGTCACGATATCACGTTTCCTATCTATCTTGAAGTTGA
>JACZQL010000271.1 GCA_022545745.1 Deltaproteobacteria bacterium
CTGCTATTTGCCCGTTGCTGCCTCCTACTTACTGGTTTTTGTGGTCCGTTGTCTGTAGTCGTCTTATCTGTCAACTCTTTGCGCTTTGCGCCTTGCGCCATGCGCCATGCTCTTTGCTATTGCCGGCCTGGGGAAAGGGTTATTCAACACCCTTTTTTATCCGTAACGTCACCGCCCGGGCGTGCCCATCCAATCCCTCGAGGTGTGCCAGCTTAACGATCCAAGGTGCCAGTGAGGTCAGACCTCTCTTGTTGGATTGAATGAAGCTTGTCCGCTTGATGAAATCGTATGTACCAAGGGGAGAGAAAAATCGGGCACGCCCTCCTGTGGGGAGCACGTGGTTCGGCCCAGCCACGTAGTCTCCCAGGGGGGGAGGGGTATAGGGGCCGACGAAAATGGCTCCAGCGTTACGGATTGAACCGGCCCATCTCCGTGGATTTTGTACTATCACCTCCACATGCTCCGGAGCGATGGCGTTGACCAGATCCACCCCTTCCTTAAGCCCCCGCGTAATGATAATTGCCCCGAATCGCTCCAGGGCCTTGATGGTGATTGCCCTCCGCTTTGTTTCTTTGAGTTGCTTCTCCAGGGCCGCTTTAACCTTGAGACCCATTGAGCGGGAAGGCGTCACGCATAGGGCTGTGGCCATCTCATCGTGCTCGGCCTGGGAAAGCATGTCTGCGGCTACGTATGTGGGATCCGCGCTGGAGTCAACGAGGAGGAGGATCTCGCTGGGGCCGGCGATGGAATCGATGCCCACCTGCCCAAAGACCTGGCGTTTAGCCGTTGCCACGTAGATATTTCCAGGCCCGACTATTTTATCAACTGTTGGGATCGTCTCAGTGCCGTAGGCCATGGCAGCGATGGCCTGGGCTCCTCCAACGCGAAAGACTCGGTCCACCTGGGAAATCCGAGCTGCAGCCAGAATGGGAACTGGACTGACTCCCAAGGGAGAGGTCATTACGACCTCTTTGACCCCAGCGACCTTTGCAGGTATCACGTTCATGAGCACCGATGACGGGTAACAGGCCTTTCCTCCGGGGACATAGACTCCCACCCGCTCGAGTGGGTTCATGTTTTGCCCCAGAACCAAACCCAAGGGATCTCGATAGCGCCAACTCTTTTCCAATTGGTGGCGATGAAAGCGGGTAATCCTTCGTGCCGCAAAGCGCAAGGCCCGTAGGCTGTCTTTGGAGATAAGCTTCATCGCCTCATCCAACTCTCGTGGCTTGACCTCAATTTCTGTGCGCCTCAGGCGCACGCCATCGAAGAGCCGTGCATAACGAGTAAGGGCAAGGTCGCCGTGTCTACGTACCGCCTGGATAATCGCTTGCACTGAGCCTTCAACCCTTTCCTCCTTTTCCCCTCTTCTTTGGATAATGCCTTTGAGGGCCCTTGCATATCTTGGGCTTCTCGTCTCAATGAAGGTAATGTTCACCTTTTTATCCTTTGGATGTCTGCCCCAAGCCAGGAAAACTTCTGTTCGATCTTTTCGTAGCCACGGTCCAGGTGGTAAACCCTAGAGACCTCCGTCGTCCCCTCTGCCTTGAGCGCAGCCAAGATCAATGAGACGCTGGCCCGGAGATCCGTCGCCATGACTGGCGCCCCGGAGAGGCCTGCCACTCCCTTGATGATGGCATGGTTGCCTTCGAGGCGAATATCCGCGCCCATCCGATTTAACTCCTGCACGTGCATAAAGCGATTCTCAAAGACGTTCTCGGTGATGACGCTGACCCCATCGGCTACGGCCATTAACACCATCATCTGTGCCTGCAGGTCCGTGGGAAACCCTGGATAGGGCAGGGTGGTGATGTCCACGCTCCTTGGCCTACCACATCCTTTGACCCTTACCCCGTCTCCCTCAGTATAGACTGCGGCGCCAGCCTCCCTGAGCTTCACGAGAAAGGCCTCCAGGTGCTCCGACGGTGCCCCTTGCACCATTACCTCTCCGTCGGTCAGCGCAGCGGCCACCATAAAGGTCCCTGCCTCAATGCGGTCCGGGTTTAAACCGTGGGAGACTCCACCGAGTTGGTTCACCCCATCGATGGTTACGGTGTTACTTCCTGCACCTTTGATCTTTGCACCCATCTTGTTCAGAACTGTGGCTAGCTCGGTGATCTCAGGCTCCTGCGCTGCGTTTTCAATCACGGTTTTTCCCTGTGCCAAACTCGCTGCCATCATTAGGTTCTCTGTAGCCCCTACAGAGGGCAGGTCCAAATAGATCGTTGCCCCGTGGAGCCGTCTGGTCTTGGCTTCCACATAGCCGTGCACCAGGTCGATTTGGGCTCCCATCTGCGCCAGGCCTTTGAGATGGAGGTTGACCGGTCGAGGGCCGATGGCACATCCCCCGGGTGTTGAAACATGGGCAATACCGAAGCGTCCCAACAGAGGTCCAAGAACCAGGATGGAGGCCCGCATGGTCTTGACCAGATCATAGTGGGCGTTAGGATTTGTTATGGTCTCTGCCTGGAGGGTCAATTGGCCTAGACCGGTACTTTCGATTTTTACCCCGAGCCCGGTGAGAAGCTTTGAGGTCGTATAAATATCCCTGAGGTCAGGTATCCCCCGATAGGAACAGGGTTCCGCGGTGAGTAGCGAAGACATCAGAATCGGCAGGGCTGCGTTTTTTGATCCACTGATCACGACATCGCCCTGCAGCCTCCGGCCTCCCCGAACCAGAATGCTGTCCACTTGGTTTAGCCCTTTCTATCAAGATTCCCGGGAGGAATGGCTTTTCGTGCAGAAATAACCCGTTCCCTGCCCGCATAATCCTGATGGACTGAAGCCTCGGAGTATCGACCGACGGCTCCAAAGAGTGAGCGAAGGACCTTTCCCATGTCAGACCCCATCTCCAGTGCCATAAAACCCTGGTCTTTGAGATAGAGGTGCCCACGGGGGATGATCCGCCGGTAGAGATCGAGTCCGTCTGGCCCGGCTTCCAACGCCAGCCTAGGCTCCCACTGGACCTCCTGGGGTAGATTTTCCATTTCCCTCCGATTCACATAGGGGGGGTTGGATACGATTCCATGGAAAAACCCCATCTGGCTTTCCAACGGTTCAAAGAGTTCTCCATGAATGAAGCGGATTCTCTCTCGCACTCCGTGCTGCTGTGCGTTGGACTGTGCGACTTCGAGGGCAGCTGAGGAAAGGTCGGTTGCCCATATCTCCACGTCGTTCCTCTCCTTGGCCAAACTCACAGCGATGGCTCCGCACCCGGTTCCGAGATCGAGAATCCGAAAATTCGACTTTGGTCCCGAAGGTCCGATATCTCTTTCGAGTTTCTCCAACTGCCTCAGAGTTTCCTCCACAAGGAGCTCGGTCTCAGGACGTGGCACCAACACTGCGGGGGTTAGTGTAAACTCAAGAGACCAAAACTCCCGGTGCCCGATGATGTAAGCCATGGGTTCCCATCGAGTGCGTCGCTGGAGAAACGTTAAAAACCGGGTCTGATCAGCAGGGTCGAGCCTTCTCTCATAGTTGACGTAGAGCTGCTCTCTTTCACATCCCAACGCGGTGCCCAGGAGCAATTCCGTGTCCAGGCGTGCGCTTTCCATTCCCAGCCGGGAGAGCAACCCGGTTCCATTTACCAATGCCTGCGCCACTGTCACGGGCCTTGAGTGAGTCATTCCGCTGATTTGAAAATCCACACCGTTCATTGTTCTTTATTAGACCCTTAGATTCTTACCTATCCAATCCTCAATAGAACGATTTTAACAAAGATTTTCGCGCCAAAACGCCCCCAAGTTTAAATCCGAAATCCGAATATCGAAATACGAAACAATTTCAAAATCTCAATTCTCAAAATCCAAAACCTTCCAATGAGAACTTCTCCCGCGTTTTTAAATGTTTTGAAATTAGTATTTTGAGTTTTCCCTTTTTGTTTCGAATTTCGGATTTCGTGCTTCGAATTTTGCTTTCCATTTGTTTCGAATTTCGGTTTTCGAATTTGTAATTTTAATTATACTTGGCATCCTTTTTGTTTGGTTAGGATCT
>JACZQL010000272.1 GCA_022545745.1 Deltaproteobacteria bacterium
CCTGAAATTTTGCTTACATCCCCAAAGGGAGGGAGGAAGAAATCGATTTCTTGAGCCCAAAGGCCGATGGCCTCCTTTGCGGCGCGTGCCGCGGATTTTCGCCAGGCGTGGCTCTCGATCTCCGGCTCTTTTCCCATGCCTAAGAGGAGCAGATGAGAAGCCGGAAGCCTTCCCTCCGTGGGATAAAGCAGTGTACTCCCCTGAGCGCCGGTAAAGCGGCTTCTTTCGATCCGCTCAGAGAGTCTCCCCTTGAGTAGGCGGTCCAGGACCCGGATCACCGGATCCTTCAAGCCTTGTTCTTTGACTGGGATGGCTAGGAGAGGGGTTTTGAGTTTCTCGGGACTTTGGTCCTTGAATTTAATATCCATGGAGACGGTTCTAGGACCCTTTGCGAATGAGGTTCATGAACTCAGCGCGAGTCTCCTGGCGAGTCCGAAATGCGCCCAGAAGAGTGCTCGTAATAATAAGTGAATTCTGCTTTTCCACCCCTCGCATTCTCATGCAGAGGTGCTCAGCCTCAATGACCACCGCCGCCCCGAGCGGTGTGATTTTGTCCATGATGGTTTGAGCAATCTGGTTGGTGAGTCTTTCCTGAACCTGAAGCCTGCGGGCATAGACGTCTACCAACCGGGCCAGCTTGGACACTCCGACGATCTTGTGGTGGGGGATATAGGCTACATGCGCCTTACCAAAGAACGGGAGCAGGTGGTGTTCACACAGGGAAAAGAAGTCGATATCCTTCTGGACGATCATTTCTTCATATTCTTCAGCGAAAAGGGCATCGTTCAGTACTTTTTCGGGGTCCAGTTTGTATCCGTGGGTAAGGTACTTAAGTACCTCTGCCACCCGTGCCGGTGTCTTATTTAACCCCTCCCGGTCTGGGTCTTCTCCTATGGATTTTAGGAGGGCTCGTACATATTCTTCCATCATCGTCTCCACCTGCCTAGTTCAATAATTGAATCAAAAAAAATACCATCTAGGCGTGGCTAGGTCAAATCGAGTCGTAACCTCAATCTGGGAGGAGCGGGCCTCCATTGAACGGAAAAGAAAGGAGCTGGATGAATAAGCAGCATTTGAAGTTTCGTTTTAGATCCGCATATTATAAGGTCAGGGACTATGGCAAGCGTTCAAAAATCCGGTCGCAGGGTCGTACCTCACCTGGAGACCCTGGAGGACATCAGCACACTCATCAGTCACTCCGAGGACCTTCAAGAGGCTCTTAGGAGCATCGTAACGATCATCGTCCAGCGGATGGAGACCGAGGTCTGTTCCATCTACCTCCTCGAGCACCAGAACACGAGGCTAACCCTCTGCGCGACCATGGGGTTGGATGAAGATTCTGTGGGTAAAGTCTCCATGGGCATCGATGAAGGTCTAACGGGTCTGGTCATAGAGCAAATGCGACCGGTCACGGTGGTGGATGCACAAACGCACCCCCGGTACAAATATTTTCCCGAGACCGGGGAAGAACGTTTCCACTCATTCCTGGGAATTCCTCTGACGGAGAAAAGAGCCCCGATTGGTGTGCTGGTGGTTCAGACCTCGCGCAGGCGAGAGTTCTCCCCTGATGAAATTCG
The DNA here is from genome assembly GCA_022545745.1 of Deltaproteobacteria bacterium. The sequence goes on from JACZQL010000272.1 coordinate 1,578, forward strand.
TCTTCTCAAGGCCATCTCGAGTCAAGTCTCCAGCATCATCATCCAAGCACGGATGGAGGAATCCCTTGAGAACAGAGATCGACAGCACAAGGAATACCACAAGCGCCTGGTGGGTGCTTTAAAGAGACTGCGCTCCTACGAAGGCAGAGGCCGGGAGCGGGTGAAGAGGGGGGTGACCCATAAATGGCGAGGGCGGTTGACGGGTCTCGCAGCCGCCCCGGGATTCGGTCATGGGAACGTGTATCTCATGCGGTCTAAGATCGATTTGAATTCCGTGAAAAGGAGGCGAGCAAAAAATCCTACGAAGGAGCTCGAAAAATTCCGTTCTGCTGTCGAGAAGTCCATCCTCCAGATCGGTGATTTAAAGCGCCGTATGATTGAGCTGATTTCAAACGATGCAGGGGCCATCTTCGAGGTCCACCGGCTGATTCTTGTGGATCCGACCCTGCGAGCACAAATTGAGTCAAAGATCCGTTACGAGCGCTGCGACGCCGAGTATGCGGTCAGTAGCGTCTTTCAGGAGCACCTGCAGTCCTTCACTCAGATTGGGGACAGTTACTTGAGAGAGCGTGGGGCCGATGTCAGGGACACCGCCCAGCGGGTTTTGGAGAATCTTTCTGGGCGGATAGGAAGAAAAATAGAGTTGCCGAAGGAGGCGATTCTAGTGGCGGAGGATCTCTCCCCTGCGGACGTGAGTCTCATCGAGGGTGATCATTTTCGGGGTATCGTCCTGTCCACAGGTGGGGTCACTTCCCATGCCTCGCTTTTGGCCAAATCTTTTGAGATTCCCACAGTGGTGGGAGTGACCGGACTACTGGAAAATGTCCGCGATGGGGAGTCCCTGATTGTGGATGGAAACTCGGGAGTGGTTTACATCAATCCAAGCCGGGAGGTCCTGCAGGAATATGAGCGGCTTGAACGAGATTACCTCGCCTTTAATCGGCAGCTGGATGAGATCCGGGATCTACCCGCGGAGACCCTAGACGGCCACCGCGTCACTCTTTGCGCGAACGTCGGTCTCCTAACGGACATTACCTTTGCCCATAATCATGGTGCGCAGGGCATTGGTCTCTATCGAACGGAGATCCCCTTTCTGGCACACCATGATTTCCCGGATGAAGAACAGCAGTACGCCCTTTACCGCCGGGTGGTAGAGGGGATGGAGGGGAAACCCGTAACCATACGAACACTGGATATCGGTGCAGACAAATATCCACCCTACGCTCGTAGGGCTACCCCGGAGGCTAACCCATTTTTGGGATGGCGCTCCATCCGGGTTTCGCTGGAATTAGTAGATATCTTCAAGACTCAACTCCGAGCCATCTTAAAGGTCGGTGCTTTGGGTCAAGTGCGGCTGCTTATTCCGATGGTGTCGAGGCTGGAAGAGATATTGCGGGTTAAAGAAATTTTGGCAGAGGTTAAAGAGGAACTGGAAGAGGAGGGTGTTCCCTTCGACCGTCAGATGGAATTAGGCATTATGATCGAGGTCCCCTCTGCTGTTCAAACGGTGGACCGGCTACTGCGTGAAGTGGATTTCCTCAGCATTGGGACCAATGACCTTATTCAGTACCTATTGGCGGTGGACCGGGGGAATCGGAGGGTGGCCGGGCTTTATGAACCCCTGAATCCAGCCGTGCTTTCCGCTCTCATGCAGATCATTCAGGCCGCCAAAAAAGCGGGTAAGCACGTGGCCATGTGTGGCGAGATGGCTGGTGATCCCCTCGCCACCTTGCTCCTAGTGGGTATGGGGTTGGAGGAATTTAGCATGGAGTCTCTGTTCATCCCCGTGGTCAAAAAGGTGATTCGCTCCATGAGCTATCAATCCGCCAAAACCTCGGCGCAGATTGTCCTGGACATGGACACCGTGGGTGAGATCAAGGGATTCTTCTTCAGTCAAATGCGCAATCTCGGTATGGTGGAGTTGCTGGAGCTCTACCACTAATCATCCGTTTTGTGCTCTTCGCAAGGATTGACATAAGTGCTCGTTATCGGATATCGTCCTAACCAAAATCCGGCTCCAGGGATCAGTCTGGTGTCCTCTGGCGGCCCGCTGGGGCTCTCGAAGAATGAAGTTTGGCATTTTCGTCTTTGGTGATAACCATCCGGATAGCGGCCTTTCCATCAGCGATTATTACCGCGATGTCCTCCAGATAGGGGAGTGGGCGGAGGAGTTGGGTTTCAGGTCTTTCTGGATAGCCGAGCATCACTTTTTCTGGTTTGGTGTTTGCCCATCCCCTCAAATGATTTTGGCGGCTCTGGCACAGAGGACCAAGAGGATCAAACTAGGGCCTGCCGTAAGTGTTCTTCCCTTTAGACATCCTCTCATTACCGCAGAGGAGTATGCATTGGTGGATCAGCTGTGTGGCGGGCGCCTTGAGTTTGCTATTGGGAGTGGGTTTGTGCGCCAGG
>JACZQL010000273.1 GCA_022545745.1 Deltaproteobacteria bacterium
CGAGGCGAATCGAGCGTTCCACCGGCAAAGGCGGCTCCGCCTACAATCATGACTCGATCCGGGTTACTCATCGCTCACCCGGCAAATGACCGTAAAAGCACCAGGGCATTGTTCCCCCCAACGCCGAATGAGTTGGAAAGAATGGTATTCAGCCGTATTTCTCGTGCCTCGTTAGGGACGTAATCCAAGTCACAGAGAGGATCGGGATTTTCATGATTAATAGTGGGAGGAATGGTCCCATGGTGAAGGGCCAAGACGGTGTAGACCCCTTCTACGGCCCCCGCAGCCCCTAACATATGACCGGTCATGGACTTTGTGGAACTGACGGGGATTTTATAAGCCTGTTCTCCAAAGACCTTTTTGATGGCCTGTGTTTCATTGATGTCGTTGGATTCCGTGGAGGTCCCATGGGCATTAATGTAATCCATCGCAGCTGGTTCGATGCCCGCATCCTTGAGGGCCAAGGCCATGCAACGTGCAGCACCATCCCCGTCGGGTGAAGGCGAAGTGATATGGTAGGCGTCACCGTTGGCCGCGTAACCGATCACCTCTGCTAAGATGTTTGCACCTCGCTTGATAGCTCTTTCCCTTTCCTCCAGGATCAAGATGCCTGACCCCTCTGCTATGACAAAACCGTCCCGGTCCTTGTCGAAGGGGCGGCTTGCCCGTTCCGGCTCGTCGTTGCGTGTGGAAAGGGCCTTCATGGCGGCAAAGCCGCCGACGCCCAGGGGTGTTATGGCCGACTCTGCACCTCCCGTGATAGCCGCATCCTGCACACCACGCCTGATTAGGTGAAAGGCCTCGCCAATGGCGTGGTTCCCTGATGCACAGGCGGATGTGGGCGTCCAATTAACACCTTTGGCGCCATGTCGGATGGCGACCTGACCTGGGGCCAAGTTGGAAATCACCTTGGGGATAAAGAAGGGTGAAATTTTTCGTGGACCCCCCTCCATATAGGCTTGTTCGTAGTACTCAATGGTGGCAAGCCCGCACAGACCAACTCCGATGATGACTGCCACACCAGGGGCCTCTTCGGGATCGATCTTTAATCCACTGCTCCGCATCGCCATCTCAGCTGCAGCGACACTGTATTGAATAAAGAGATCCATCTTCTTGATCTCTTTTGGCTCGATGAAATCCGCGCCCCGAAAGTCGGGGACTTCTCCCGCAATGCGTGCAGTCATGAACTCCACGTTGGGAAATCGTGTGATGGGCCGGATACCGGAGTGCCCAGCAACAATGGCCTCCCAGTTTTTCTCCACCCCCGTGCCCAAAGGGGTGACGAGCCCTAGGCCGGTGACAACAACTCTGCGATTCAACTCCCTCATCGTTATAACCCTATGAATGTATTAGGATAATCTAGGCCACCCTGGTCGTCAACTAAATAAATTAGAGGGAGAAATCTGCCCGCTTACCAGTAGGATTCCTGAAGCCTGAGGATTTTGTGAATTATGACTTCTATTTTCTTTCCACCTGCCTGCGGAGGCAAGTCGATTTGTTGCTCTCCCGATATGATCTGCAGCACTGCAGCAACGGAGCTTTTCAGTGCCTTTAGATTATAACCACCCTCTAGCAAAAATGCGACCTTTCCACCTGCGAATTTTTGCGCGAGGTTGAGGAGCAGTGAAGCCATGGTGGCGAAGCCTTCCTCCGTGACAAGCATCCCGCCCAAGGGGTCCTGCCGGTGGGAGTCAAACCCCGCTGAGATCAACACCCACTCTGGTTCATATTTCGCCGCAATGGGCATGACGATCTGTTTAAACACCCCGAGATACTCCTCATCACCGCAGCCTGCAGGAAGGGGTATGTTGACTGTGTACCCCTCTCCCTTTCCCATACCGACTTCATTCATGGCCCCGGTGCCAGGGTAATAGGGGTACTGGTGGGTGGAAATATAGAGGACCGAGGGGTCGCAATAGAAACTGTCCTGAGTCCCGTTTCCATGATGCACGTCCCAGTCCATGATCAAGATTCGCTTAGCACCGTAGCGGGTCTTCAAATACTGTGCGCCGATGGCCACCGTGTTGAAGAGGCAAAAACCCATGGCGTGGTCTTTCAGCGCATGATGACCAGGGGGACGCACCATGGCAAAACCGTTTTGGAATTCACCGGCGGCCATGGATTCTAACAGTCTGAGAAATCCACCCACCGCCAGCACGGCAGTGCCAAAGGAATCTGCACAGGTAACCGTATCTCCGTCCAGGGCGTATCGATTGGTTTCAGAGGTGGATCGGATCAGATCCATATACTGGCTACCATGGCAAGCCTCGATCTCCGCTAATGTTGCCTGCCTGGGAGGGAGGATTTGAACCATCCCGCCATGGAGGGCACTGGTAAGTTCGAGCAAGGCCTTCAGGCGCTCCGGCCGTTCCGGATGGAACTCACCGGGCTCATGCTTCAGGAATTCTGGGTCGATAACCACAGCAGAGCGCGACATAATGGTTGCCTGTCTACCACTCCGTATTGGTATCTGTAAAGTGATTTCCTTGGAGGTTGCGATCCGTCGGAAAATGAATTAGTTAGAAGAGTTGGAGGCCATCCATGTTCGGTATAGGCATGCCGGAGCTAATTCTTATCCTCGCTGTGGCCCTAATCGTGTTAGGTCCCAAGAAGCTGCCGGAAATCGCGCGTGCCCTCGGAAAGGGATTGCGTGAGTTTCGCCGGACCACGGACGAGCTGAAGGAAGAGTTCCGGGAGGTGGAGGAGCAAATAGAGAATCCTTCCAGCTCCACGGCCTCCGCCGAGGAATCGCCCACCCCAGTCCAACCTTCGAAGCAGAGTGGAAAGTATACCGAGTAGCGGGGCCACTGGCGATGCCAGGATGCCCTTTCTTGGCCACCTAGAGGAACTTCGGTCGTGCCTGATCAAGTGTCTTGTGGCCGTCATCGTTGCCTTTCTAGTGACCTTTGCCTTTGCCGAGAACATATTTGCCTTTCTCACGGCTCCCTTGAGGGCGTTGGAAGCGCCGGGTCTGAGCATGATCGGTACGGGGATTCCAGAGGCCTTCTTTGTCAAGATCAAAGTTGCCTTTGTCGCCTCCATCTTTTTGTCCCTGCCGGTGATTCTGTGGCAGATCTGGCGGTTTGTTGCCCCAGGCCTGTACACCCATGAGGTGCGCTATGCACGTGGCTTTGTCTTTTTCGGCACACTCTTTTTTCTCGCGGGTGCCTGGTTTTGTTACGAAGTGATCTTTAACGTAGGCTTTGCGTTTCTTCTCAAAACCTACGAGTCCATGGAGGTGGAGCCTGCCATCAAAATAGGTGAGTATTTATCCTTTGCCTCAAAGCTGCTATTGGCCTTCGGGGTTGTTTTTGAACTGCCGGTCTTTGCCTTTTTCCTTGCTCGTATTGGCCTGATTGATCATCTCTTTTTGATCCGCCAATTTCGTTACGCCCTTATTGTCATTTTTGCATTGGCAGCCATTCTAACGCCGCCTGATGTTGTCTCTCAGATCCTTCTCGCCCTGCCACTCACCGCCCTTTATGCGTTGAGTATCGGTGTGGCCTATTTCGCACGGAAAAAAGATAGGGATGAAGGTTAATGCGGGAGCGGAGAATGGCCTCTAGGCGAGTCTATTCCACGACGAGGAGGAGTTCCCCAGATTCCACTGCCTGCCCGGCTTTCACCTTGACCTCCTTCACCTTCGCCTGGATGGGAGAACGCACCTCGTTTTCCATCTTCATGGCCTCGACGATGACCAAACCCTGACCTTTTTCGATTTGGTCCCCTTCGTTCACCAGGACAGCGATCACCTTTCCTGCCATGGGGACTGAGATATTTTGCCTGCCCTGGAGTTGAATCCCGGATTGAAAGCCCCCCACACGCATGCGGCGCTCGTCCACGAGGTGAATGTGGTAACTCCTCCCGTCCACCAAGACCCGGTATTCGGTCTCCGTGATGTCCACGTCCACCTCGAAGGAGCGGTGGCTGATGATCAGAGAATAGTTGCTTCTTCCTGTCTTCTTCCCGTCAATGAGGATCTCG
>JACZQL010000274.1 GCA_022545745.1 Deltaproteobacteria bacterium
AATACCGGAAGAAAATCGTTCAACCCAGGTTCAATCATTCAAAGCCTCACATTCCACCACCAGCAGGTCTACCGTTTCCAAGTTCACCAAGCCAAACTGCAACTCTTGCTCCAATCAACGCCGCACCGGCACTTCTCTCCCCTCAAGCACTACCTCAGTACAGTCGAAAAGTATTTCCCTCATCATCTCTTTCAGGCTACTGAACACCGCTCTTCCAAATTCCCTGCCAACGTAGACCCGCCTGTTACCAGGAAAGAGAATCACGCAACGCGTCTTACTGCATTAGCCGTACCCACCTCACCCACAAACAGAAAGCGCCACGAAACTTTGCAACGCTTCATGCTCATCAACGATTCGGTTACGGTTGCTGTTGAGATACCTGTCTATCTCACACGCGAGGACATGGATTACTATCGCGCCCACCGTTTTGAGCTCGGCTTTGACAGTCATTTCATCACCGGCCACATTGACTTTTTACAAATCCGCAACAATTACCTTCACATCCTTGATTACAAACCGGAGGCAAGAAAAGAAAAGCATGCACACGTCCAACTGACAATCTATGCTTTGGCACTTGCCCGGAGGGCCAACTTACCGCTCAGGCACTTCAAGTGTGCCTGGTTTGACCAACACGACTACTTCGAATTCTTCCCCCTGAAGGGCGTGTATCAGCCCCGATTGAGGCGACGCTGACGATCACACACTTTCCACCCGTCCAGGAACCATCGTCGAAGCACTGGCGGCAAGAGACGGCAAGATTCTCGCCTTGGGAAGCAATGAGCAGATTCTGGCCCTAAAAGGCGCAGACACCCGGGTGATCGATGTCGAAGGGAGGACGGTGCTTCCTGGGATTATCGATACCCACTCGCATTTACAGAGATACGCGATAGACCATTTCGGATGGCGGACCATAGCCAGGCAGATGATCAGAATTTCAGCAGAGCCTGATGAGGCCTGGGCTGATGTAAAGAAAAAGACACTCGATCGAATCAAACAGGAAGCGGCTAGCCGTGCCACCGGTGAATGGATCAATTTAACCTTTCCCAGAGGGGGGGCACTGGACGAGGATGGCACGCTGAGGGACCCCAGGCAGGCCAATCTCAGAGGACTCCTGCCCTCGCTGGAAGAAGTGGATGAAGTGGCCCCAAACCATCCCGTATATATGCAGGCCGGGGCCTCGGCCATAACCAACAGTCGAGCCCAGGAGTTGATCCGCGAGGTCTGGTATGGTCTGGAGGAACCCGAACTGATGGCGAACAATGGTGTTTCCTCCAACACCATCAACCGCATCATGCCCACCTACTTTATGATCCCGGACATCGAAACACTGGCGGAGATCTACAGGCAGGAAAATGTCGAATGGGCCAGTTTCGGAATTACCACCTGGGCCAGTTCCATGCGCTCCATGAGGGTCGTAGCTGCCTACCAGTTGTTGGATAGCCGCGGTGAGATAGCGATCCGGGTGGCCTACGCGCCCGCCGCCGGAACTCCGCTACAGGTCATTCCCCAAATGCTGGCTGTGGAAGATTATGGCAGTGACTATCTGTGGGGAATAGGATCCAGCCGCAAAGCTTCGGATGGTGCCTATCCCACTCTGTATACCTCTATAGAGCCGCCGCTCATCTCAGCAGAGATCAAGGAAAGGGAGCTGGTCCTCATGACGCCGCAGCGCCGCAAAGCCTACTTTCAGTTCATCGAGGATAGCGTGGCAGCCGGGCAGCGCTTTGCCAATACTCACACGGCGGGAGATCAGGCCCTGGAGCTCACCTTGGATGCCATCGAAAAGGGCAGCGAGAGAGCGGGATTATCTCTTGAGGAGATCAGGGCAAAACGTCATGTGATCGACCACTGCACCATGAATCCACGTCCCGATCAGATCCCCCGTCTCAAGAAGCTGGGAATCATGATGAGCTGCGCTCCCAAGTATATTGAGAACACGAGTGAACGGGTGCTTCGCGACTACGGGGAACGATACGTGAGCTGGATCGCACCGGTCAAGAGTCTGATCGACGGAGGGGTCAAACCGGTCCTGGAAATTGATACCCATGCCATTGCTGATATTGGAACGGTTTTCCACTATATTGGCCTGCTGGTAAACCGGGACGTGGAGGGCAGGATCTTCGCCGGCAGTGAAAGAATCGACCGGGTGCAGGCTCTGAAGATGTCCACGGCCTGGGCAGCCGAATACGTCCTGAGAGAAGATTTACTGGGATCGTTGGAAAAGGGCAAATTTGCCGACTTCATCGTCATCGACAAGGACTATTTGGACATTCCTGCCGGAGAGCTGGGATCCATCCAAGCTCTTTTGACCGTGGTGGGGGGCAAGATCGTTTACCAAGCCGAGGAGTCGGGACTCTAGAGTCGGGACTCTGGTAGTCCCAAATCCCCAAATAGAGCGCACAGGACTTAAAATCCTGTGAGGGTTTCCCTCGTGAGGGTTCGAGTCCCTCCCCGGGCACCATAGAATCAATAAGTTACGAGAACCCCGTCTCTCCCGAGATGGCCAAAATCGGCGTTTTGTAACCAAAAATGTAACCGCGCCAAACCCACTCCACCCAATTCCACCCAACCCCAACCAAGATAGAGGGTGATTTTGATTGCCCTTTAACCCCCTGCAGATTTAGCATTGGGCAACTGCATTGCGGGGGGGAGTTTCGTGCTCGGCACCACCATCAGCCATTACAAAGTCATTGAGAAGATAGGCCAGGGCGGCATGGGAGAGGTTTACAGGTCCTTAGCCATGGTGGCTGCCGGGTAGCGAAACACAGTGAGATTTGGAAGTATGAAAAGGCGAAAGGAGAAGAAGATGCTCTGGCTATCGATTAAAAACGTGATGGGGTTCTTCGGTTTGAGTTTGGTGGTACTGGGCTTCACGTTGGTGATACCGGCTCAGGAGGATTTGATTCCTCTGACCGTGGAGTTGCTGAATAGGTCCATTAATAAGCTTCCTTTTGTGATTGCCAAGGACCGGGGACTATACAAGAAATACGGCTTGGATGTGAAACTATGGATGCCAGACCCTACAGCCCGTTGGGGCACAGGGGTCCCCGCATACGAGGGAGGGATCAAAGTTGACATGGAGCGGCCGGAAGATCCCGACATTAGTGTGGACGGCGGAACTCCGATGATGGTAGCGATAGTCTCCAATGCTCCATCCCTGGCGCAACACCGGATCATCCTGGCGACGACCGATTGCGTAGTCCGCTGGCATATTATCGCCCGGGAAGGAATCAACAGCATAGAAGACCTCAAGGGAAAGCGCTTGGGAATCTCCGGCCCGGGAGCGATGACGGGCTTTATTGCCCGGCTGATTGCCCAAAGAATGGGCTGGGACCCCGTCCATGACATCTCGATCATGTCGAATGGGACCAGTGTGGCGGCATTGCAGAAGGACTGGGTAGACGCCTATATAGCTTATGAGGTGCCCTATGCATACGCCCGGAAAGCAGGCTATCAGCCGTTGATCGACTTGCGCTCCTGGAATGAGTCTATCGCCGGCAGCAGCGTAAGAGTGAAACGGGTTTGGCTGCAAAATCCCAGAAACCGGGAGGCAGTTCGCCGCTTCCTGAAGGCGACGGTCGAGGCCATCTTGTTATTCCACGAAGGTGACGGTGAGGTAGCCTTCCAGGTAATGTCCAAGTGGCATGGACTCCGGGACAGGGAATTTGCAGGCATCATCTACGCCGGGGGGAAAGAAATGCCCCGCAAACCTTATCCGTGCGTGGAGGGCATCAAGAAGACAATGGAACTCTACGATTCGAATGAAATGCGCAAATACAAGCTGGAAGATTTCTATGATGACAGCCTCATGCGGGAGTTAGACGAAAGCGGCTTCATCGACAGCCTTTACGAATAGAAAGCGGCAAGGGGTTCCTACACCAAATTGTGAATAGTGAATAGGAATTTCCTTTTTCGACCGATTGTATTGTGGGGGATAAAAGAGGTCAAGGAGCGGTTTGTGAGGGGTGGAGTCAGAGT
>JACZQL010000275.1 GCA_022545745.1 Deltaproteobacteria bacterium
GTGCGCACCTCGATTATACGTTGCAACTAGGGTCTTTCGTTGAAGTGGAAAACGCCCTGGAACTAAAGGGTTGGCTAACGAAGAATTATCCTTGGGTCAAGCGCGTCTCCATCGTGCTATTCCGTGGCAAAGAATCCCTCTACTATAGAGTCCAAACGGGAATCTTTTCCGAGCGCCGCGGAGCGGAAGACCACGCCCGGCAGCTGGCAAAGGAAGGAATCCCCACCATCATCATGGAGGACTGAGAAATTCGGCAGGGGTCAGGAAGCTGAGCTCAAGAAATATTCATCCCCCTGCTGAACTACCCTCTTTTCCCGGACCAATTTTATCAGATGGGCCTCTACGGAGCGACCCGCCACGGGGATGAGCACGGGGGTAAGATCTTGGTAAATGACCTTCACCATCGAATCAATAGTGTGACGCCCGTCTTTCAAACATCCGAGAACTTGTCGTTCGCGCATCAGCCGATGCTCGATGTACTCTCGTATCTTCCCGTAGGGATCGTCCATATGGGGTCCATGGCCGGGAAGTAACAGTTGAATTTTAAGGTCCAAAAGCTTCTCGAGGGACTGGATATAGTGAGCCATGTCACCATCTGGAGGGCCAATGACTGCGGTCCCCCGGCCAAGAATATGATCCCCCGTAAAAAGAACCTCCTGACGAGTCTCATAGAAGCAACAGTGACCTGACTCGTGCCCCGGTGTGTGCACCACGGTGAGCTCGCCGCCGTCGTAGGAGATCCTGTCCCCCTCGCCGTATTGAAAGTCTTCTCCTCCCAGGTAACCCGCACGGGTTCGGGAGATTCCCAGTTTCGCTCCGCACCTCTTTTTTAAAGCCAGGGCCCCGCCGCAATGATCTCGATGGATATGGGTGAGAAGAATCGTCTCCACTTTCTTCGCTCCCATGGCTTCCACCTGCTCCAGGATGCCGTCAATGTTCCCCGACGAGGGCAGTGCTACATCGATCACAGTGGTCGCATCACGCCCCAGAACGTATTGGTTCGTGCCGTTGAGCGTCATGGGTCCCGGATTCGCCGCAGTGAACCAACGAATATTGTCCAATTCTTGCGCCATGAGGGGTCGATATCTCCTAGGCCGTCGATTGTCGCATTCCCATTGACATTCTATCAGAAAAATCGTTATTGCATAGGGGCAGTTCACACTCCTCGGACAAGGGAGGTCCTTACCTATGCAGATCATTGATGCCGACGCTCATGTGATAGAGAACGAGCATACCTGGGATTTCATGGAGGAAGAGGAACAGGCCTTCAGGCCGTTGGTGGTGGTCCCAAAGCATGGCGGCGCAGCAACCGTATCAGGGTTCGCAGGCACTCCACGCGCTGTGGAGGAGTTTTGGATCATCGACGGGAGGGTATTTTCCAAGGCCTCCGGCTTTGTGAGTAAGGAAATGTCCGCAGGCGCCCGGGAGGCTTCCGACGTAGAGGCACGGCTTGCCCACATGGACGAATTGGGGGTCGACATCCACGTCATATACCCGAGCCTTTTGGGACCGCTGACGCGCCGGCCTGAGGTGGAGGTGGCCCTTCAACGGAGCTACAACCGCTGGGTGGCAGATATCTGTGATAAAGGGAAAGGACGCCTACGCTGGGCCGCTGTCCTGCCCCTATTGAGCATGGACAAATCTCTGGAAGAGCTGCGCTGGGCCAAGAGCCACGGAGCCTGCGCCTTCATGTTGCATGGTGTCGAAAGCGATCGGCGGCTCTCGGCTCCCTACTTCTTCCCGCTTTACAAAGAGGCCGCCAAGCTCGATCTACCTGCCTGCGTTCACGCCACTTCAGGGAGCTTTGCCATGCACGAGATCTTCGGTCTGGACTCGGGCTTTTCCACCTTCAAACTCCCCGTGGTGGGGGCCTTTCACGACCTGGTCATGAAGGAAATACCCGCAAAGTTTCCTGATCTCAGATGGGGTTTCATTGAGGTAAGCGCACAGTGGATACCCTACGCCACAAACGATCTGGAGATTCGTTTTCGCAAACGCGGCATGAGGTGGCCGGGGGCGGATCTCCTGAAAGAGAATCGCATGTACGTGGCCTGTCAGACTGCCGACGACCTGCCAAAGGTGCTTGAATGCACCGGCGAGGATAACATCGTCATCGGTTCAGACTACGGACACAACGACACCTCCGCAGAGCTCGAGGCGTTGCGCAAACTAAAAACCAAGGGAACCCTGGCCCCCGAAATCATCGACAAAATTCTGTACGACAACGCAAAGCGGCTCTACGCCTTATGAAATCAAGGCCGCGGACAACAACCAACAGGAAAGGGAAATAAGATGCGCGGACAAGCAGCCGTGGTAACAGGCGGGGCCAAAGGAGTCGGGCGCTACATCGCCCAGGGGTTGGCCAAGGAAGGGGTCAGGATAGCCATCGCCGATATCGATACCGAGCCATTGGAGAGGACCCGCAAAGAGCTGGAAGGATTGACGTCGGATTCCTTCAGCCTCCGTGCCGACGTAACAAACGAGGACGAGGCCAAAGACCTCATGGCCCGAGCGGCCGATCGCTTTGGCCAGATCGATATCCTGGTCAACTGTGCGGGCATCGTTCCCCACTTCAGTTGGGGGGTGCCCAAATGGCCCGTCATAAGGGACATGGACAAGTCCTTTTGGGACCGGGTCATCCAGACCAATCTGGGGGGCGTGTTCCTCTGTACCAAACATGTCATCCCATACATGCAAGACCGCAGGTCCGGGCACATCCTGAACATGCATGGTGGTGGGAACAACATCGGGGCCTGCGCGTACGTGGTGACGAAGGATGCCGTACGAACCTTTAGCCAGCTCGTGGCCGAGGAGGTGCGCGAGTACAACATTTGTGTCGTCACCGTCGCGCCCGAGCATTCGGTCTCCTTCGACTATTCCCCGGAGGAGGCCCGCAAGCGAGTGCCGGGGGTGGATTCCCTTGGAAACCGTTTCATCTTGGCCGCCCAGGCCGACATGGAGCTATCGGGTAAACTGCTCACGTTAAAGGACGATCGCCTGAGCGTAATGGACCGTTGGTAATTCTTGGAAGGGCGGACGGGAGGACAGGTTGCAAGGACAAGTTACCATAGTGACCGGCGGAGCCAAAGGCATCGGCCGCTATATCGCCCATGGATTTGCCAAGGAAGGCGCCAAGGTAGCCATCGCTGATATCGACACGGAGCGACTGGAACAAACGCGTCAGGAGCTGGAGGGTATGACCTCGGGTGTGCTGAGCGCCAAGGTGGATGTCAGAAACGAGGACGAGGTCCGAGGTTTCATGGCTCAAGTGGCCAATCGCTTTGGACAGATTGATGTTCTAGTTAATAACGCCGCAATCGTCCCCCACTTTAACTGGGGAGTGCCGAAGTGGGCCCTGATCCGTGACATGGAGAAAAGCTTTTGGGACACGGCCATCCAAACCACTTTGGGAGGCACCTTTATCTGCACGAAACACGCAATCCCCTACATGGAAAAACGACGGTCGGGCCATATCTTGAACGTCCACGGTGGTGGGCATGACCCAGGAGCTTGTGCCTATGTGGTTTCGAAGGAGGCCATACGCACCTTTACCCGTATGGTGGCCGAAGAGGTTCGGGAGTCGAACATCTGCGTGGTCATCGTGGCCCCGGAAGGCCCCTTTGCCACGGAGGATGCCCCCGAGGATCGGGTCGAAGGCCGGGTGACACTTTCCCAGCTGTTGAGCAAAGAGGTACAGATGTTGGTTTGGAGTGAATCCATAATCCTCGCGGGGCTTCGGGGGGTCGGGCAGTTCGACGCGGGATTGAAAGGTCATCAGGGTGCCGGCGCAGAGGAGCCGCTCGGAATAATGCTCCTCGGCCCCGTCGCCTTCGACCAGATCACTCGAAAGGTAATAATCCATCTGGGGGATTCCGGAAGTCACCGGAAAACCCCAGGAGGTGCACTGGAGCGGGGCGAGCCGGAAGAAGGGAAGAAAGTAGTTGACCGGATCGGTTCCGACTTCCCAATAGTAAAGG
>JACZQL010000276.1 GCA_022545745.1 Deltaproteobacteria bacterium
CTCCTTTGGGCGCTTGGAACATTTCATGGTTGTGGCCAAGGGGTACACCTGTGGGTTTGCCCGTTCCATGGAAACCCTTGCCAGGGATTTCCTGATCATTCGCCCTACACTTCTGTTCTCGGTCCCGAGGATTTACGAAAATGTCTACAGTCGAATCAAATCGAGGGCCGCAAGTGGGAGATTCCTTCGAAGGTTGGTGTTCCGATGGGCGCTATCCGTTGGCAAGCGCTTTAGCCGCCGGCAGATTGACCAAAGCAGAATCGCGTGGGGACTTAGAGTGGCACATTCAATTGCCCATAGGCTGGTCTTTGCCAAAATTCACCAGGCCTTTGGAGGTCGGTTACGACTAGCCATCTCGGGGAGTGCCCCTTTAGCGCCGGAAATTGCCGAATTTTTTCACACCGTCGGTATTCTTGTGCTGGAGGGATACGGACTCACTGAGACCTCAACGGTTTCCCATGTCAATCGAGCCGAACGCTATCGGTTTGGGACGGTGGGGTTTCCTCTAGACGGAGTGGAATGCCGTATCGCTTCGGACGGGGAAATTCTTCTCCGCGGGCAGAATATCTTTAAGGGTTACTACCGGGATCCGAAGGGGACGCAGGATGTCCTAGATCCAGACGGTTGGTTCCATACCATGGATGTGGGCGAGATCGATCAGGAAGGATTCCTCCGCATTACCGATCGGAAAAAGGATCTGATCGTGACCTCTGGGGGTAAGAAAATAGCACCTCAAATGATTGAGAACCTTTTAAAGACCGATCCCTTGTTCAGTCAGGTTATGGTCCTGGGAGATCGCAGCAGTCATTTGATTGCCTTGATTACACTGAATGGGACCCAGGTCATGGAGTGGGCGAGGCAACAGGGATTGAAGCTTAGCGGACTTGAGGAGGCGGCCACCCATCCTAAGGTGATCGCCTTCGTAAGGGACAGGATTCGGCAGAAAAACAAAGATCTTGCCTCTTTTGAGGCCATCAGAGACTTCCGTATCCTTCCCCACGATTTCACCCTGGGGGAGGGAGAGCTCACCCCCACACTGAAATTGAGGCGGCAGATTGTGATGGAGCACTGGAAGGAGGTGGTGGAGGATATGACAAGGAAGCGTCGGATGGAGTTATAGCAGGGGGTTTTAGGGGTCCGGGGCCATAAAAAAAGCGGTAGCCTCAGGGGGGGGGCTATGTTAAAATAAAATAGGAGACGTGTCTATATGAAAAAAAACGTGCTTCTGGTGGAAGATAACCCCGCAACCGTGGATATTATCCAGACCGAGCTGGAATTTCTAGGCTATAGCACCATGGTCGCGGACAATGGTAAAAAGGCGGTGGAAATGGCTGCGGCCCACCTACCTGACCTCATCATCATGGATATTTCCCTGCCCAAAATGGACGGTCTGGAGGCTACTGGCCTGATCCGGAAGAACCCCAAGACCAAGTCGATTCCAGTCCTTGCCGCCACCGCACGTGCCCTTCCCGGAGACAAGGAAAAGTGCCTTCAGGGTGGTTGCGACGGTTATATCGCCAAGCCATTTACCCACAGGGAGCTCGGGGCGGCCATCAAGCGGCTCATCAAAGAGTAGTGGAGTGACTGGTCAGACGGAGTCCGTACAACTGGGCCACTATCTGCGCGATTAGTAAGTTGAAGTCCTGAAAAAAGTTGGCTTCCAAGGAGTACATGGCGATGATCCCAGCGGCCTTTCCCCTCACAATGATAGGAACCGCGGCATAGGAGCGCAGTTCCATGGCCTTGGCCCAAGGATCCACCTTAAGAATCTGTTCTTGTGAGATGTCGGCAAATATCACAGTGTTTTGGTTTTGCATCACCCATCCGGGGATCCCCTCGCCATGTGGATAGCCTTGTTTTGCTGAATCCGGGAGATCTTTGATCCCAGCCTGCTGGACGATCTCGAGGCGCTTGGTTTCTGAATCCTGCTCATAGACGTTGACCAAGGCTGGTCTGATCAGACGTAGAATGCTGCTGGTTAGCTCGTCACGAATTATCTTTAGATCAGTCTCGGTAAGGCAAACCTTGGAAAAACTCTGGAGGTACCATCTGGCGTAATGCTCCGCATGGAGGTTCGACTGGGTATTCCTGTACTGGAGGTAGTAGTAGACAACGGTTCCGATGAGTAGGGGATAGGTCACGAGGAGAAATATTAATACTGGATCAATTCCCTGGGAGAATTCATAGCGTAAGACGGTAAGGACTGACGTAATCAGGCCGACAGTAACTATTACAGAGATGATTCGGAGAGTGGTCTCTCCACCTTGTGATTTACGGATCACGGTGGATTGAAACTGACACAAGTGATTTGTGGTTGTCAAATAGATGAAGCAAATGGCGAATCGCGAATGGCAAATAGAGAACAATGCTGGGAGGCGGGAAAGCTTCGAAGTGAAATGGCTTCCCCACATCCAATCCCTGCAGCGATTGTCTATTTACGATTTGCTATTAACGATTCACTGGCGGGGCGTAATGTGAAAGGTTGCAAAGGATTTACGCTCATAGAGGTCATTGTCATTCTAGTCGTTATGTCCATTCTTGCTGCGGTGGCCGTCCCGGTGGCGTTGAGGGTCTTTGAGACCGCCGCAGAAGATGCCACCCGAGAAGAGATGATCAATCTTAAGAAGGCCATGATTGGAGACTCGAACCGACAGCAGAATGCGGCGCGCGGCAATTTCGGTTTCCTCGGTGACATGGGTCGTCTCCCCATCAACCTGGACGAGCTTTATCGTCAGGGTTCCTTACCCAGCTTTTCCTACGACAATGTAAAACAGGCAGGGGCCGGATGGAAAGGGCCTTACATCACAGGCAGCTTTTCAGGGGAAGAAGCGAATGAATTTAAAAAGGATGGCTTGGGTAATGACTATGCCTTGACCGTGGGGCCAAGCCAACTGGATGGTGTGCTTACCTCTTCTGGACCGGACGGCGTCCCAGGCACAGCGGATGATATCTCCTTAGCAATATTGTCCGTTGAAACCACTGCCACCCTAAGGGGGTCCGTGAAAGATGCCCTCGGAAATGGCATCTCCAATGTTTCTGTCAATCTGAACTTCGCCTCTAACGGAATCCTAACGTCGGTGACTGCCACCACCGATACCAATGGCAACTATAGCTTTAGCTCGGTTCCCTTCGGGCCCCGCAGTGTCCAGGTGGATCCTCCCGCAGGGCTTCTTGTGCTTGCTTCCGGTTCGGTGAGCATCAGTGAAGATGGTAGGAATATCACATTTGTGGTTTCGAATATCTCATCGAATCCCGCCGTCATCGATTCCATTATTGTGGACTTCGGACCCAGTGGTGGTACCAACTACGATCAAATTCGCATCAATGGGCGAACCGTGGATCAGGGAAACAACTTTCGGAGCCGTCAAGTAGTCAACATTTTGCCTACCACTGTGGGGGGTAGCCCGGTCAGTATGGGACCTCAGAGGGTTATGCTGGCTTCAGCTGAAACCCAGCTGTCGGATTTTACCCTGAACCAGGGCGCCCCTGCGACTTTTGAACTTAGACGGTTCAACCGGCGCATGAATGGGGTTCCGTTTACGGTTACCTTCCTATCTGGCGGGGGGACCCTAATGGTGGGTGTGTCCAGCTTTGTACCATAAAAGTAAGACCATTCGGCTGGCGAAATCTGAATAAGGAGAAGGCATGGACAAGAAGAAGATACTGATTATCGACGATGAAGTCGGATTCACCAACCTGGTGAGATTAAACCTCGAGGATACGGGAAAATACGAGGTCAAGGAGGAGAATGAAGGTGCGCGCGGGCTGCAGGTGGCAAAGGCCTTTAGGCCAGATTTGATATTTCTAGACATAGTGATGCCGGATATGCAAGGCACGGATATCGCGCGCCAAATCAAGGAGGATGCTGGTTTAAGGAATACTCCCGTTATATTTTTAACCGCCATCGTATCAGCTGAAGAGACAGATTCTCATGGTGTCATGATTGGTTGAAATCCATTCCTGGCCAAACCGG
>JACZQL010000277.1 GCA_022545745.1 Deltaproteobacteria bacterium
GGCTTCATGGTGAAAAACGGTATCAAAGCCGTGATTTCGGCAACTGCCGAAGACATTACCGACAGGCTCGTACACATGTATCGGGACACCGCAGCCGAGCAGGGCAAAGAGCTTGCTCTCGGCGAAAACATTTCGCTCGGCTACAGGTTTTACATCGCCGAAACTCGGGAAAAGGCCATGAAGGAGGCCCAGCCGTTCTTCGAGGAGCAATTCGACCAGTTTCATATCGAGTTCACTATCGACGCCAACCGACCGTTCCGGCGGCATGACGTAAGGCCGGATCTTCTGGCCCCAGATGGACTCGCAGCGCACGACGGCCACGCTCGGCTAGGACCGCAAAATCTCCTTCAGCTTGAAATCGTTTCAGTATTCCGAATGTGTATTTTTGACCTGGAATCGGTAAGTCCTCGGCGTCCTCCGAGGTAACTTGCAGAAAAACCCCCGTGTTGGGTCCTCCCTTATGTAGCTGCCCAGTGGAATGGAGGAAGCGCGGACCGTATCCAAGGGTCGTGGCCACATGCTTTGTATCGCGGACCGCATGCCGCATGTCCTGCAACTCCTGACCGTTCTCAACGTTCATTTCCACGTAGGCGTTAACGGCAAAGTAGTCTCCTTGCCGGATCTGTCCAAGATGGGCTGCCAGATAATCTTTGACGCTCTTAGGAGGGGTTGCCCGGCGGAGCCGTTCAGCGTACTTCGGGTCTGCGAATAGACTCAAATCGCCTTCTTGAATCAGAGGGGCGGCCTCTGTTAGTTGGCCGGTATCTTCATAGGCCTTGGTCAGTTTTTGCGTGGCTACCTTGCTGGCCTCCACATCCGGCTGATTGAATGGGTTGATGCCCAGGATAGATCCTGCCACTGCAGTGGCGATTTCCCACCGAAAGAATTCCTGGCCCAAGTCCATTGCCTCATCCAGTGCGATTTTCACCACAGGGTGACCTGCCTTCTCCAGTTCGGCCACGGCGTTATCCTGCTCCACTGAGGGTTTTGCGTTTAAGCGCACGTATACAAATAGGCGGTCAGGGCCGTAAACACCTGGGGGTCCAAGGCTTTCGTTATCTACGGGGATGAGCCCTTTACCCACCTTGCCGGTGGATTCCGCTATCAGCTGCTCTAGCCAGGCGCCAAGGGTGCTGATTCTGGGTGAGGTGATAAGGGTCACCTTGTCTCGTCCTTGCCTGGCCAGGGTCCCCATGATGATTCCGAGGGTTACACCGGGATTGACTTCCGGCGGTACGGACGAGCCACAGGAATGCACCATGATTTCCGTGGCATCGAAAAACAGCGGCACGTTCACACCCATGATGGCAGCCGGGACCATACCAAAGTTCGAAAGGGCCGAGTAACGACCTCCAATGCTCGGCACTCCGTGGATGATATGCCGAAAGCGATCGGCCTTTGCGAGCTTGTGTAGCTTGGTGCCTGGGTCGGTAATGGCAATAAACCTCGATCCGGTTTTGTCAGACCCTAACACCTTCTGGACCTTGTCAAAAAAGTACTGCTTGAACACGTTGGGCTCGGTGGTGCCTCCCGACTTGGAGGAGACAATGAACAGAGTTTGTCTTGGGTCTATCTTCCGTTCGAATGACTTGACCTGAGCGGGTACTGTAGAATCGAGCACGAGCAGTTCCGGGAATCCATCCTGTACACCAAAGGTCCGTCGCAAGACCTCCGGGCAGAGGCTGGACCCCCCCATGCCCAGAAGCAGGGCGTGCTTGAATTCACCATGACGGACATCGTCCACGATATGCTGAAGGTGCTCTTCGTGGTCCCGTTGTCCATCCACAACATGCAACCATCCCAGCCACTGGGATTCGTCCGTGGCGGACCACAGGGAAATGTCGCCGCTCCAGAGCTGGCGCACCTTGCCGCCATCACGCCATTCGTTCAATGTCTCTTGGACGGGCTTTGCCGTTTGACCCAGCTCGTAGGTTTGCCTGGCTAACTCTCCTCCCAAGAGGGCCTGACGCTTCTTCTCCACAGCACTAAGCAACTTGTCGAAGGCCTCGGAAAACTTTTTCACGCCGTCATTGAGGAGGTACCCCGTAGCGTCCTTCATGGAGATTCCCACCTCGGTCAGGGTATTCATGGTCTCCCGAGCGGACTCGATATTCTCTGCCCAGTTTTCGGTCAGGCTGGAACGGACCTTTCCTGAAGTACGGAACTCTGTGAAGGTCTCTGCCGGTATGGTATTGACGGTATCGGGACCAATCAACTCATCCACGTAGAGAGTTTTTACGTATTTCGGGTTTTTTGTGCTGGTGCTTGCCCATAGGAGCCGTTGGGGCCTTGCACCCATTTTTGCCAGTACCTTCCATCTCTCGCCGGCACAGTAATCTTGGTAGTGAGCATAGGCGACCTTAGCGTTGGCAATGGCGACTTTACCCACAAGGCTCTTTAGCTTTTTGCGTTTCTCTCGGTCCTGGGTGGAATCCAGTGCCTCGCTGAGCTTCTGATCGATGAGCGAATCGATCCGGCTGACAAAAAAACTGGCCACGCTGGCAACCTTAGTCACGTCACCCCCTGCTTTGCCCAGTTCCTCGAGGCCTTCCACATAGGCCTGGGCCACTGCATGGTAGGACTCTACGGCGAACAAAAGGGTAACGTTGACATTGATACCTTCACTAATGAGTTGTTTGATGGCAGGTACGCCTTCCGGAGTGGCCGGCACTTTAATCATCACGTTGTCTCGCCCGATGGCCTTTCGAAGTCGCCGTGCCTCATCGATGGTGCCGATCATGTCATGGGCAAGGTAGGGGGACACCTCAAAGGACAGGTATCCATCGCGGCCGCCCGTCCGAGTGTACACCGGATATAAGACATCCGCCGCAAGCTGGATATCGTTGATGGCGAGGCGCTCAAAGATGTCTTTGGCCGTTCCGACTCCCTGATCTACCAGTGCCTTCATGGCTGGATCATAGTCCGTGCTGCCGGATAGGGCTTTTTCGAAGATGGCGGGATTCGACGTGACACCGAGAAGGCCGTCGTGGTCCACCATATCTTGCAACTCTCCCGAGGTGATGAGCCCACGCCTAATGTTGTCGTACCAGATGCTCTGCCCAAACTTTTGAACGTCTATGAGCGGATTTCCCATATTGGCCTCCCGCTTTTGTACACTGTTTTTATAGTGGCTAATGGCCAGAATTCAATCCTCCGCGATTACCTTGTTATAGCCATCCAGGGCGGCTACCCTATAGCACTCGGCGAAGGTAGGATAGTTAAACGTGTTCTCAAAAAAATAGTCGATGATTCCATCGTAGGCGAGCACGGCCTGGCCGATGTGGATGATCTCTGTGGTCCCCTGGCCGATGGCGTGGACGCCAAGGAGTTTCCGCGACTCCGGATCGAAAAGCAGCTTCAGCATCCCCACCTTGTCCCCGAGAATCTGGCCGCGGGCAATCTCACGGTAGCGAGCTACGCCAATCTCGTAGGGGGTCCGACTCGCTGTCAGTTGTTGTTCATTCTGTCCCACCATTGATATCTCAGGCACCGTGTAGATCCCGAAGGGGAGCAGATGGGGTCGGTGATAGGTGGGGGCACCGAAAACATGACAGGCCGCCAACCGCCCCTGCTCCATGGATGAGGAAGCGAGGCTGGGGAAGCCGATGACGTCTCCCGCAGCGTAGATGTGTGGAACATTGGTTTGGAAGTGTTCGTTCACCCTGATTCGTCCTCGCGAGTCCAGCTGGATGTCCAGGGCCTCGAGGCCCAGCGTTTGGGTTGCCCCTTGTCGCCCCACTGCGTAGAGAAGCGCGTCGGAGATCAGCTTCTTACCGCTCCTCAAAGTCGTTCGCACCTTACCCCTTGAGGTCTTGTCTATGGAGACCACCTCTTTGTCAAAATAAAGCGTCACCCCGATATCGCGCATATGATAGGCAAGGGCCTCTGCGATCTCGGAGTCAACACAGTCAAGAAGACGAGATCTCTGATCGAGCACGGTCACTTCAATATCCAAACGGGCCAGGAT
>JACZQL010000278.1 GCA_022545745.1 Deltaproteobacteria bacterium
TGGGGTCATCGCCCCCGAGAGCGCCAATAACGCCAAAGACGGAGGCTCGCTGATTCCGACGGTTGCCTTCGGTATTCCCGGAAGTCTCTCCATGGTGCTGCTTCTGTCGGTCCTCATTTCTTTGGGAATCACCCCGGGACGAGATATGATGACCACCCACCTCGACCTGACCTTCACCATCATTTGGAGCCTCGCCCTAGCCAACATCGTCGGCACAGGAATCTGTTTGGCCGCCACCAACTTATTGGTCAGAGTGGTATTTCTTCCCTATGCGTGGGTCATAGGCACGATCATCCCGGTCATCTTTCTTGCCGCTTTTAGTTGGAACGGCTCTGCAGGCGACCTTTACACTTTGATGTTCTTTAGCGTGGCTGGTTTTTTTATGAAAATCTGGGGATGGCCTCGCCCGCCCTTAATTCTGGGCTTCGTCTTGGCACCCATTTTAGAAAACCGCCTTTTCATCACTCTGAACCTATACGGACTGACATGGCTCTACCGTCCTTGGTTTCTCCTCATCATGGCGTTGATCGTGGGGACGTTATTGTATCCGATGTATGAGGAACGACGCCAAAAGGCTAAAATGGAGCGCGCCGGCGCATGATTCGTAATTTAAAGCTGCCGCTACTATTCCCCCTGGTGTGCATCATCTTGTTACTGTTCTTAGGATGGAAAGCTCAGCCATGGGAATTCTCCGCAAAACTCTTTCCCTTGAGCCTCGTGGGCGTAGGCGTCGTTTTGCTCTCGTTTTATGTGGCTCGAGAGGTGTGGAGGTCCTTCTCCCCTTCTCAAACCCAGGAAAGTGAGCAAATCATGGACATCGGTATCGTGGGGGAGGACGACCCCTCCGTCATACGCGCGAGAAGCCTTGAGATCTGGGCCTGGCTGGTGGGCTTTCTGATCGTCATTCTGACCATCGGAATGTTACTCGCGATACCCCTGTTTTCCTTCCTGTACTTAAAAGTCCATGCTCACGAACGATGGCCTGTTTCCCTGATTATCCCGCTACTGGTAGGCAGCTTTATGTACGGGCTTTTTGAGATGGTACTTCACACCCCATGGATCGAGGGGTGGCTCTGGGAGCTGTTTTAGTCCAATCACGCCGCCCGCACCGTCTCCTCGGTTGCTAAAAATTCGCTCGACTAGAGGGCCCCTTGCGACAAATGCTTTTTAACTTCATCGAGGTGCATAACGTCCGCATATTTGTGATGTAGGTCAAATAAATTGACCTTATGGGACAGCAGGCTCCGATCAAAGCAACCCTCCTCAACCATCGCCGTGTGAAAACCATAGGAATAGGCATCCACCACACTGGCGCGGACGCAACCGCTTGTGGTCTCGCCGCACACAATGAGTGAACCGATCCCCATGCGGGTCAAATGGGCAATCAGCGGTGTCCCGAAAAACCCGCTGGCCCGTTCTTTGTAGATGATCAGGTCACCAGCCTCCGGCTCGAAATCGTGATAGATTTCGTAGGCGCTCGCGCCGATTTCGTCAACCCGTCTATTTGTTGATCGCACGGTCTTCGGGTTGACCTCCTTGCGGGTCTCGCTGGTCGTATAGATGATTGGGATCCCTTTGGATCGAACCATGGCAAACAATTCCTGAGTGGGCTTGATGGCGTTGTGGGCATAAATCCCGCACGAACTCTTATGCTCTTTGACTACCTCATGCACTGGCTTAGGTCCACCCTCATAGACAAGGTTATAAAGATCGATAGCCAACAGCGCTGGCCTTTCGCCCACATAGGTCTTTCTTTGGTACGGCTTGTAGATCTCCAATACCTCTTCGCTCACGACGTCTTTCCAGCAGTGGTCTTCAAAAGCGTCCATAATGCGTGTCCTCCTTGGCCTTGATGGAGCTACGGCCCAGCCTTACCTATAGCCTGAATTATGTTTGACAGACAAGGGTCCATAGACTGAGGTGCGGTCCTAAATTTAAATCCCATCGATCAGTGGCGTCACTTTAATCTCTTTTTTGGCCAAGGCCTGAAGGGCTGGAAGGAAAAGGCCGCAACGGGTGTGACCAGTGAGCTTCAGCGCCCTCGAATCAGGTCAGCCGTCTCTTTTCGCTCCTCACCCAGAACGCAATTGCAGCCACCCCACTCTCGAGGTCAAATTGAGGAATAAATCCCAACTCATCCCGTGCAAGGGAAACGTTTAGGATATGGTTATGAGGCAGGTACTCGATGGTTTTCGACACAGGAGGTTTTCCCACCTCAAAGGAGACCCCCGGCAGGTGTCTGCGCATGGCTCGGTCCAAATCAGCCGCGACATAAGATTTACCGCAGCCGATGTTGTAGACTGAGCTCCTGACTCGATCAGAGAAACAGGCCAACCGTAATGCCTGCACGGCGTCCTTCACAAAGACCGGGTCATCTGGGTCCCGTGAGAGATAGGGTCGACACTCTCTCCCCATGAGCCCTTCCTTGATAGCAGCCCCGATTCCCCCGGCCTGTCCAGGGCCGTAAACCGAAGCGAGCCTCAGAGCAACGAAGTTTACGCCGTAGTGCTGGGCATAAAAATTCCCTAACCACTCCCCCATAATTTTACTGGTACGGTGAAGAAAAACAGGCTCAATCCCCACTGGATCATCTTCTCTGGCCAGGCTGCGTCCCCTTTTTTTGTTCTGGCCATAGATGGACGCCGAGCTGGCAAAGACGACCCTCTGGACCCCAAGCCGCTTCGCCGTTTCCAAAATACTTCTCATCGCCTGGTGGCAATCATTAAATACCTCTGGACTTTCTTCCCCACGTGGGTGTGCCACATGAACCATATGGGTTACTTTTTTGCTCTTACAGAGCCTGCTGAGTGCCCTGTAATCGGTTACATCCAAACAATTGTTTTTAACCTTAATAGGAAGCAAGGAGAGATCATGGGAAGCCGGCAGGAGATCCACTGGAACCACTCTGTGACCCATGGATTCAAATAAAATAGTAGCGTAACTACCGATAAAACCCGTACCGCCTGTAATCAAGACAACCGACGCCATCAGCCAGCTCTACCCCGAAGGAACCGAACCTTACAGTTCCAATCCAACCTATTCTCCCACCATGCCATTAACTCGTCAATGGAGCAAATGAAGCCTCTATGGGTCTACACCCGTTCGACCGCGAGCTCACGGCCAAGCCGTGATATCCTTCATTTCTTCGGCGGAATCCGCCGGACCCCCCTCCTTCGCTCGCCCCGTGGAGTAGCTTCTCACTCGGAGGCCCTCATCTCGACCGTGGGGAGTACTCCACGGGGCGAGCCGAGCTTCAAAAGGTCCGCCTGCGCATTCATGCACGGGCGTACGAGCGTTCTTCTACAAAGGCGGATAAACAATGCACCCGTGACCAGGAATCAGAGTTACATTCAGAAATCGGAGGAGGAATTACAAAACTTGTCACACCCGGTTATTCGGACCTTAGATCTGTCACTCAGGATGCCTCTCTGAGGCACCCCCAGTACCATATTTAATCCTCCATTCAAAACAAACCCATCAATAAAAAACCCTTTTGTCCCATCGCTGGAGTGTTTTTCCCATTGGCATGGTTTGTGCCTTGGATAGATTGGTGGATTTGATGATTGTAGTGTCAATCATAGCATCAGCCGTTGTCTTCTTTATGGTCTGGTGCCGTTACAATTCATGATGCGAATAAATGGAATCAGTCATACGTCTTTAGGGCACCAAAGGCAGCTCATTTTCAGAGGGCGACTATGCTTTGCCAAAGATGCCTAAACGAGGAAGAGGCCTTTTACCGGGCCTACAGCGATATTATGGATATTGTGGTTTGTCCTTCCTGTGCGGATGAAGCCCGCCGACTCGAAATTCCGGTGGTATTTCTGGATGAGATACAATCCTTAGTGAGCCATTGACCCCGTACCACCTGTTGAGCCTTCGTCCCGAGCTCCCTTCGGGTCCGAGCCTCAGGGTCGAGGACAGGCCGAGGGGAGCCTCCCCTTCGAGAGCCTCATGGTTCAAGT
>JACZQL010000279.1 GCA_022545745.1 Deltaproteobacteria bacterium
GGCCCTTCAACAACTGGTCCCTGAAGTGAAATCCCATGATCTGATCCCCTCGGGTAGGGGGGTTCGGGCCCAGGCAGTTTCCTCTAGCGGAGAGCTCATTGATGACTTCGTCATCTCCCCAAGTCCAAGGGCCATTCATGTGATAAATGCCCCTTCTCCAGGGGCCACCGCATCCCTTGCCATTGGAAGAAGGATCTGTGACATTGCGGCCAAGACCTTCTCATAGCCCAACGGTAATGAGGAATTAAGGGTGCGGAAATTCTCGACGAAAATAGCTCAACGGAGGTGGGTGTATCCATGATTATTGAATATAAAGGAAACAGGCCAAAGATTTCTCCCAAAGCCTTTATTGCTCCAACTGCCGTGGTCATTGGAGACGTGACCATTGGGGATGAAGCGAGTATATGGTTCGGCGCGGTATTGAGGTCCGATCAAAACGCGAATCCCATTGTGGTAGGGGCCCGCACCAGTATCCAGGACAACTGCGTAATCCATTCGGGAGAAGCACCAACCATCATTGAGGACGATGTCACAGTGGGGCATGCCGCCATCATGGAGGGATGCCTCATACGGCGAGCCGCAATCATTGGTATGAACGTCACGCTTCTCGAAAACACGGAGATCGGGGAAGAATCCCTCATTGCCGCAGGCAGTGTTGTAGTCCCGCACACCAAGATCCCTCCCAGGGTCCTCGCCGCGGGAACTCCCGCCAAGGTCAAAAAGGATATTAGCGGGGAAGCTCTCAACTGGATCAAAATGGGGTCCTCCACCTATGTGGGTCTTGGCCGAAGTTATTCGGGAGGGGACTACAAGATCATTGGTTAAAGATTACGAACACCTAGGTTTGACAAGTGGGACAGTAAAAGACGCTTCGATTGCCCACCTGAAGCTTTTTGATTTTATCAGGACAGACCCTGCAATTTTTGCCTTCGCGATTATACACCTGCAGGTGATTTTGAAATTCTCCCTTTTGATTCTCACCATCACGGTAGTCTGAAAAAGAGGTCCCCCGCCAACGAATCGCCTCCTCGAGAACGGCGGGCGTAGCTTCAGCGATTCGCTTCGCCAATCTGTGGTTGATACGCCCTACCCTTCGAGTGGGCCGCAACCCAGTCCGGAACAGGATTTCGTTGGCATAAATATTTCCCAAACCCGCCACCACTGTTTGGTCCATTAAAAGGTCCTTGACTCTACGCTTGGAATTTCGCATCGCAGAATAGAGGTAGTCGGCATTGAATTGAGCACTCAAGGGGTCGACGCCAAGGTGGCTCAACGGAGGCCATTGGAAAAGCTCCTCATTGCGCAGCACCAGGGTAAGACCAAATCGGCGCGGATCGTGGTACCGGAGCTCATGGCCAGTCTCAAACCTGACAACAATATGATCGTGTTTTACTATGGGGCATGGTTTCCTAATGCATGTCAACTTGCCTGACATCCCAAGGTGCAGAACCCAGACATCTTCTGGATCCAATTCCACTAAAACATACTTGCCCTTCCGTTTAACGCACCGGACACATTTTCCCTCCAGGCGAGCCTCAAAATCCTCGGCCACCGGGATCCTCAGTTGGCGCTGAAGCACTTGAACGCTTACAATGCGATGTCCACGAATGAGCGGATCCAGCGATCGACGGATGGTTTCAACCTCAGGAAGCTCAGGCATGTTGATCAAAAAGAAAATCTATTCAAAGGCACCCATGCTAAGTGGATTCCCGTGATTTAAGGGTACAGGCCATGCGAATCATCTCATGCACACTTAGGGTCTCCCCGCGACGCCGAGGATCGATTCCTTCATTTCGTAACAGACCTTCGATCTCCACGCGCTCTTTTTTCAGCAAATTGCCCAAGGCATTGCTGAGCATCTTGCGTCGCTGGCCAAAGCAAGCTCGAACAACGTCGCGGAGAGAAGGAAAATATTCAGCTGAGACAAGGGGCTCAGAACGCAGTCCAATTTTGAGAATGGTGGACCGCACCTTCGGTTGGGGAAAGAAAGCGCTGGGAGAGACACGAACCTTAGCCAAAATCTCCCCGTGGACCTGGCACCAGATGGAGAGCGTTCCATAGGACTTCGTTCCAGGCGAGGCTGCCATACGATCTGCAACCTCCTGTTGCACCATGAGAACCAAATCAGAGAAATGCTCACGTTCTTCCAGGATACGGAAGAGGACTGGTGTGGAAATGTTATAAGGAAGGTTAGCAACCAACTTCACTTTACGATTGGGAAGGATCTCCCCCAATTGGAGTTTGAGTACGTCGGCATGGACAAGCGTCAGGGAGGAAGCATTTCCTATGGGACTTTGCTGCAACCATTCTACCAATAAAGGGTCCACCTCCACCGCCCAAACCCTCTTCGCCTTTGCCACGAGACGTCGCGTGAGGAATCCAATCCCAGGACCAATTTCCAGTATCTCGTCCCTCTCGGAGAGCTCCACGAGACGGAGGATCGCCTCAATGATATTTTCATCGATCAGAAAATGCTGACCGAGTCGTTTCTTGGGACGAAACCCCAGCTCATGGCAGACTGCTCGGGCCTCCTGGTAGAGAGAAGGCATGGTCAATGGTTAATCGTCAATCGAAAATAGAAACTCAGTGGAGGGGAGCGAGGGGACTATTGACCATTAACGATTTTCGATTAACGAGATCAAAGGGTCAGGTCGGCGTCGGCATTCAAACCAACATCGTCCCTCCGCCCCCGTTTTAGCAAATGATAACCGGCCAGGGCAATCATCGCCGCATTGTCGGTACAGAAACGTGGAGAAGGAAAATGAACTGCCACCCCCTTTTCCTCTCCCTTCTCCGCCATCTTGGCTCGCAAGCGGCTGTTAGCTGAAACGCCCCCAGCTAAAACGAGACGTGCAATTTTCAACTCATCAATGATCCTCATGGTGGGTGCAATAAGCATGTCCACCACCGCCTCTTGAAAACTCGCTGCAATGTCAGCCTTTTTCTCCCTCCAAACCTCTTCGGGGTTCCTTTTCAAGTAATAAAAGACAGCCGTTTTTAGACCGCTGAAACTAAAATCGTAGGAGCCTTTCTTCATGCGAGCACGCGGAAATGATATTGCTTTGGGATTACCCTGCTTCGCCAGCTGATCGATGACTCTTCCTCCGGGGTATCCGAGTCCCAAGAGCTTTGCAACTTTGTCGTAGGCCTCACCGGCCGCATCGTCCCGGGTACCACCCACATAAAGATAATCACCAATGTCCCTAACGACGTAGAGAAGCGTATGGCCTCCGGAGGCGAGAAGGGCAATGTAGGGAAATGGGACATCCTTCTCAAGAAAAATCGCCAAGAGATGAGCTTCCAAATGATTGACCCCGACATAGGGGATGCCCCAACGAAAGGAAAGTCCTTTGATCAGGGAAAGCCCAACCAGGAGGGAGCCTGCCAAACCCGGTCCGAATGTGACCGCAAGGCCGCTCAGGTCTTTTAATCCCACTCCTGCTCTTTGTAAGGCCTCATCCACAATGGGGAGCACGTGACGTACATGTTGGCGAGAGGCCAACTCTGGAACAACTCCCCCGTAGGGACCGTGGACCTGATCCTGGGAAGAAACAAGGTTGGATAGGATTTGACGACCATCCAACAGAACGGCTGCCGCCGTGTCATCACATGAACTCTCTACTCCCAAGACTAACATCAAATAAACTCAACCTGATTATACCAGGATGATCAACGGACGGAAGGGATTTCCATGGCTCGCCGTACACGGTTCAATCCTACCGCCGCCTGTTGATTTTTCGGATTGAGACGCAGGGATTCAGCGTAACTGTGATTGGCCTCCTTGAGGAGGCCCATGGCTTGGAAATTCTCCCCTTTCAAGCTAAGGACCTCTGCCATCCAGTAGGGTTGGCTGTCCAGCCGAGCCTCTGCAACGTCAAGAAAGTCAACCGATTGCCTATAGTGGGCCAGGTTGAAATGGACCTTTGCTAAGTAGAAGTATACGTACGGATTATTTGA
>JACZQL010000280.1:0-1907 GCA_022545745.1 Deltaproteobacteria bacterium
CGAGCGGCGACATGTCCTGCACGGAGGTGACGCCCCAGCGGCGGCACTCCTCCAGCCCCCGGCGTGCCTCGGCCAGTCGGCGCGCGCCGGAACTCTCCGGGATGCGCTGCAGGGCATCGGCCAGTCGGCGCGTAAAAATGTCAATACCGCTGCTCCCTTTAATAATGGGAAGCCAGATTTTCACTTTCACCTCATTTTTGATTCTGTAGGAGTCGGCAGAGATAAAAGCGTATAACGTCGTTGGACGAGATCATAAAACGGATCGGTAAAGATTTTCGAAATCCTGCACGATTCTTCGCCAATCGTATTGGTGTTTCACTTTAACGTAAGCGCTCTCTGCAAGCTCCTTGCGAAGGCTTTTGTCCTTCAGGAGTCTTGTCATGGCAGCTGCGAGTTGCTGCGGATTGTGAGGTTCTACCAAGCTACCGGTGAGACCATTTTCAACGACTTCGCCGATTCCGCCAACGGATGTTGCTAATACGCATAGTCGAGCGGCAAAGGCCTCCAGAAGCACTACACCCTGACCTTCGGTATCCCCTGATGGGGCCTCGATCGAAGGAACAACCAATAGGTCAACGGAGGCGTAATCATCCGGTAGGCAATGGTTACTGATTTGGCCCCAGAAACGAGTTTTCTCTGCGACATCAAGTGATTCAGCATAATGCTGCAGTTTAGTACGGCACTCACCGTCTACGATGATCCATAATCTAGTCCTGCACCGTAGATCCGAGGGCAAAATGGAGTAGGCACTGAGGAGATCCTCCACTCCCTTTTTCTCGACCAAACGGCCAACGAAGAGAACTATCATCTCGTTTTCTGGTAATTCTCTGCGTAAGCTTTTTTGCTGCCCACTTTGAAAGTGCTTTACCTCAACTCCCATGGGGATTATGGTGGGCTTCGGAAGTGATCCAGTCGCCCCAAACGCCTCAGAAGTAGCCTGGGTGTTTGAGGTCCAAGCGGTACTTTTTCGTAACACCATGCGCTTAAGATAACTGAGCACCTTACCCTTCAGGGCAAACGCATCGCCCCCATGCGAAGTGGTGACAACCGGTTTTTTATGGACAAGCCTGGCGAGTAGGGCAACCAGGCCTTGGGGAAGGACCCAGTGGGCGTGGATCAGGTCAGGGTTTTCCCTCCGAAGTAAGCGTAGAAGAGAATAGCTCATCATGACGAGAAAGAACGGAACCTCAATCCAAAGCCAGGGGTGACGGTTGAGATTGGATAGTATTCCTGAGCCGTAGGCCAATTGCTGTATGGATGCCGGTAGATATTGGAAACGATGGACAGTAATGCCGTCTTCGATGCGTGTGCCTCTTTCCTTGTCTGCAGGAGCCAGCACGTGAACCTTTATGCCTCGATTGCTTAGGCTCTCTGCAAGATGGCGAAGAAATATAGAGGCACTATCCTCCTTATCTCGTGGATAGCTGGACACGAGCATTAGTAGTTTTAGTGTTTTACCGTTGGTCATTATAGACTTGGGATTGATCTTTGAGGTCTGCGAATTCAACAATCGAACAAATGAACAGTCAAAATTCCCCTTCGGGGTGTCCGACGGGCGTGATTGGCGCACATAGGTGCTTAAATTTCCCGTTTAAAATATTTTCAGCCTTGGAAGAACCCTTGTCAAGCAGCGGTCTTGCGCCATGCGGGGCAACCAGCCGTTTTCGTGATTGAAGACGACAAGGCCGTCCTGCGCGTTGTGGGCGTAGGCCTTAGTGACGGGACTGACGTGGAAATCAGTGGGCGCATCCAAGCCGGCGACCCAGTTGTTGTCTCCGGGCACAACGTCCTAAACGACGGCGACCGAATAGTCGTTGCGTCGGCTGGCTGACAGACCGGCGTATTCCAACTAGGCCGCGAGACCCGGTGACAGCGACCGCCTGTACCTGGCTGTGAGCGGAAGGCGC
>JACZQL010000280.1:1917-3953 GCA_022545745.1 Deltaproteobacteria bacterium
AATAACCTGTTAATCTCATCAAACACCAATATCAATTCTTCAATGACTTTGTAAAGTACATCGCGTTTATTTCGGGCTGGTGTGAATAGCCGACAAATGGGGGGAACTTCTTGGGCCGAAAATTGCTTTTTTCTAATAAGTGATGATTTAAGAACCCGAAAAGTGGAAGAATGAACTAGGAAGCGTTCTCGATGTAGGAGTTGAGTTGAGAAAAACTCCTTTTTTTGATGAATCAAGAAAAAGGGAACCTCAGAACAAATTGTGTCAATATAATCTAGTGGTATGAGCTTAAAAGAGGACAAAATTCACTTATCTCCAATGCTTATTCGTCCAGCAGCAGGCTGGGTGCCGCTTAACCTGGCCGAGCTGTGGGAATATCGAGAGCTACTCTATTTTTTGACCTGGCGCGACATCAAGGTCCGCTACAAGCAGACTGTCTTGGGGGCAGCATGGGCAGTCATTCAGCCTCTTGGTATGATGCTGGTCTTCACCATTTTTTTCGGCCGTCTGGTTGGTGTCCCGTCTGACGGCTTGCCGTACCCGATCTTTGCCTATACCGCGCTGCTGCCATGGCAACTATTTTCGCGTGCGCTGACAGATGCAAGCACGAGCTTGGTGGTAAATGAGCGCCTTATTACCAAAGTCTACTTTCCACGGCTTCTGATCCCGGTCTCAGCAGTTTTAGCAAGCCTTGTGGATTTTGCCATTGCGTTTGTTCTTCTGCTCGGCATGATGGTTTTCTATGGGATTGTTCCGACCGGCTCCGTGTTGATGTTGCCATTGTTTGTCTTACTTGCTCTGATGACTGCCCTGGGCATTGGTTTCTGGCTCTCCGCGCTGAACGCACAGTATCGCGACGTTCGCTATACTCTTCCGTTCCTGACTCAGTTCTGGTTGTTTGCGACTCCTGTAGTCTATCCTTCCAGCCTTGTCCCTGAACAGTGGAGGCTGCTCTACGGCCTCAACCCCATGACTGGTGTGGTGGAAGGTTTTCGATGGGCTCTCCTCGGTAGGACCGGGGCGCCAGACGCGATGTTGGCGGTGTCAGCAATTGCCGTGTTGGCGACTTTTATAGGTGGCCTGTACTACTTTAGTCGAGTGGAAGAGACTCTAGCGGATGTGGTGTGAGCTATGAGCGATATTGCAATCCGTGTTCAGAACCTGGGCAAACTGTACCGTATCGGCCAACGAGAACGCTATTACACCCTACGTGATACGCTGGTGAATGCGTGGAGGGCACCGTTTCGCTATTTGCGTGCCAACGGGGGTCAGAGGCCATCCGGTTCCGATTCGCAATTCACAGTCCGCAATTCCCAATCGGAAAATTATATCTGGGCTCTTAAAAATGTCTCCTTCGAGGTTAAGCGCGGTGAGGTCGTAGGGATTATCGGACGCAATGGGGCAGGCAAGACAACACTTCTTAAGATCCTTTCCCGTATCACTAAGCCAACTGAGGGATATGCTGAGATCCACGGCAGTGCGGGCTCCCTGCTGGAAGTAGGGACCGGTTTTCACCCCGAACTGAGCGGCTGGGAAAACATTTACCTCAACGGTGCCATCATGGGCATGAAAAAGGCGGAGATTACCAGCAAGTTCGATGAAATTGTCGCTTTTGCCGAGGTTGAGAAGTTTATTGACCGGTGCCGTGAAAACTTTAATCTGAGAAAGATTCTCATGGATACCTGGCAGGCACAATCAACCATTCAAAAGTATGGGAATCTAATCGAACCCTGCCCGATTAGCCCCAGCTACTTAAACAAACTGAGCTCTAACCTTTACCATCTTTTCAGCAATGGTCTGATTCGAATTTATAGGAACCGAGACCTCGAACAGGAAATCCTCTCGGTAAACATCAAGGAAACCAGCTATGGAGTCAGAATTGACACAAGCGGTATTGGAGACCATGATGATGTCTGGCCTGATCCGTCGAAGGTCGTCCAGCTCGAGACCGAACCTCTTCATCACCCTCGGGGTGAAGTTCTCGGCGAAGACGTCGCTTATGCCTATCAGCTCCTTCAGGGTCTCGAGGCCCTTCG
>JACZQL010000281.1 GCA_022545745.1 Deltaproteobacteria bacterium
GCAAAGCGTCCTTGCGGATTCCGGACCACTGACTACCGACTACTGACCTCTGACCCGGATCCAGGGATTGACGACCGGGAGTCTGTAGTCCGTTGTCCGTAGTCTGTTGTCTCTTTACGCTTCTCGCTCAGTCCTCAGTACTCGTTACTCGTCACTCAGTCGCTTTGCGCCATGCGCTTAGCGCAGTTCCCTTGGTGTCCATCTGCGTGAATCTGCGGTTAAGTTATTGGAAAGTAAATCGTCTGCGTAAATTTGCGGTTAATAGCTTTTGATGCTTTGCGCTCTGGGTTTTGCTGCCTGCTGCATACTGCCAGCTGGTTTCGCTTCGTCCTTTGCGCCTTTGCGCGATTTGCAACCATCCAGGTCACGCCAGGGTCAGTCTAATCGCTGAATTTCTTCTTTATAAAACGTACTATCCGGTGGTAAAAATAGTCCACCTGGCCCATAAAGGATTTCTGACGCTCGGCAATCTTTGCCAACTCCTCTTTCTTAACGTCTTCACTGAATATAATTAACTGCCCATTCGGCTCGATGATTTTTATCAGCCCGCCCTGGGCCTCCGCCTCCAATACCCGAATCTGCAGACCTCCCGAAGAGAAGGTCGTCTCCTTCTTCCTCTCCATGAAATTGATCCATGCCGAGATCCCTATGAGGATAAGGACGAGGATCATGATGAATTTGGACAGCTTCATGTTATTCTGCCACAGAGGGAAAGACCTTCCTCATTGGGCTGACTTGCCCGGTCCCATGAATTTGAGCTATTCGGTTATACCCTGCGCGAGGCGTTGCTCGGGCGATACTGTGATGGGTAACTTTTCTGAGATCGTAACCAGGTGCCGAAACATGTTAGAGACGTGCCTCGGTGGGAGCAGTGCTCATCTAAAAGCCCTACCCTCCCCTGGCTGTCGCGAAAGGCAACAAGCTCCTCGCTCAGGAGCCTGACCTGGACCGGCGGGCAGTCCGCTACGGGAATCTCCTCCAATAACACCGCAGGGATCAAATTAGCGCCGGAACAATTCCCCCATGGGGGTGCCGGTCCCGTTCACAGTGAGAAGCTCATTGTCTATTTCGGAAAGCATCGATGAAACACTGCCTCACTTTCCGCTATCTCTAAGAACGTCTCGATAAAACTTCCTGCCCGGCTTGGTGTCAAGATAGCCCATCATGGTGTATTCCTGACCCGCGATTGCCAAGCTAGGAGGGAAATACACCTGGCTACCTCTTTTTCTTCTTCAGACCAGCCATCACTTGTAGTTCTTCCCTCAATTTCGGAGGTAGCGAATGAATTTCCTCAACGCCCTTCTCAACTTGCTGCCAAGTTACATGCGTAACATTCAACTTGGATTTTTTGGCATCGGCCAGAAATTGTGGATCTTTCATGGTAGCCGCAAAGGCCTTGCGCAGGATGTCCAGCCGATCCTTAGGCGTGCCCGGAGCAACCGAATAGGCCTTGGTTATCTCATTCTGCGTATTAAAAGCCTTCCACAGGGCCAAAGTACTTTTATCCTTGATGACCTCATTAAACAGCGGTAGATTCTTGACCTCTGGATCGTTCCACTTTTTCGCAATTACAAAGGGGATGAACTTATCATCACCCTCCGCATCCAGCATGCCTCTCGCCGTGACCCTCATGGACTCCCAGGTCCAACAAGCAACCTGCGCTTCCCGTGATTGCAGGGCCAAACGCATCCTAGCCGTTCCTCTGTAACCGGTGACCACTTTAAACTTGGTCCCCAGGGCCCTGTTCAGAAACTTGGGCGGATCCGTCGTGTTCCCAGGCGCCCTCGTGGCGGGGACCGTGAGCGTCCTCCCTGACTTCACGATATCGTCGAGGGTCTTGAGACCCGTAAAACCCATAATGCCGCAGGTAATCGTCTCGGTAGTGGGGGTGCCAATCCAGCCTAGCTTCCGTGGATCAAACCTGACCTTCTTGTCCCCCAACGCATGACCAAGAATAATCCCAGGAGTCCAAACTGCCACCGTTAGCCCGTCTGGTTTGGCCCTGTTGGCGTTATAGTTCGCGGCGATCAGACTACCTGCTCCGGTCATGTTCATCACCACGGGGGTAGGATTTCCCGGAATGTACTTGCCAATATGCCGTGCAATAGCCCGGGTGTAGGTATCGTAACCTCCACCAGGGGAAAAACCTACAATGAAACGAATGGTCTTGCCCTCATAAAAGTCGGCACCGAACACCGGTGTCGAAACACCGACGATGAGAACCAGCCCGACTAGAAAGTATGATAAATTCTTTTTCATAATGTCTCCCTCCTCTGATTTATGAAAGGTAAAAAGCCAGCACACTCTGGCGACACAGAACCCCAGAATGACTGGCTTTAAATTCTTCTGTGCATTTATCCCTCCATGGAACGGATACCGTCCCTGATTAGGCCTCACACCATGTTGGATGCCTTGCTAAAGATGGCGAACTCATCTGGCACTGGTTACAGGGCCCTATATCAATCATCGGAAGTCATGTCAACCGGGGGTTTTGACTTGGTTTTCGGGAAGAAACCTGGAAATTGTGGAGCCGAAGTCGGGGAAATAGGCTAAGCCAGTAGGTTCTTTCCGCGAATTCGTGGGACCCATAACAATACTAGCCCAGCCAGAAGGACCACTATAGAACCCATTACGGTGACGGTGACCGGTGCACTGAAATAGTGCGCTGCGACTCCCGCCACAAAGGATCCGACCGGGGTAAGTCCACGTTCAAGCAAGAGGAGGCTATTCACTCGCCCCCGGAGTTCATCCGGGACGGTCAATTGTACCATCGTGTTTTTGGTGGCCCCAAACAAGGCATGGAAACCTCCCACCCCGACAAGGGCCAATAATGCAAGAGACAAGGAAGTGGATTGCGAAAAGAAGATAAGAAAAAGACCCAAGAGTGTCATACAACCGAGCAGAAACAAGCCCTTGCGCATAATATGGCTAGCAATGGAGGCTAATAAAAGCATGCCCGCCACAGCCCCCAAGCCAGGGGCAGCCATCAATAGGCCGAGCCCTTCCGGACCGATCCCCAACACATCTTTCTGAAAGATCGGCATCAAAGCCTGGTGCGGCATGGCAAAGACCGCTGGGATTAGGGCTACAACCATGAGGGTCACCACCATGGAATTGGACCACAGATAGCCAACCCCTTCCTTAAAATGCGCTAATACGGACGATTTGTGAGATGAGGCTTTTACAGGCGCAAGGCGCAAAGAATAAGTCATAAATGCAGCAATCGCGGTAACAACGCTTTCAACGAACAAATTGCCAGCGGCACCAAACAGGGGAATCAAAAACCCACCCAAGACCGGTGCAATAACTCTGGTGGTGTTAAACGCACCGAAATCTAAAGCTACCGCGTTCATGAGTTCTTCTCTAGGCACTGTGTTGGGGATCAGGGACTGTTCTACCGTAATGAGAAACGAGGCCATAACTCCTGTGATCAAAACGAAGGCAAACAGGTGCCATACTTGCACGATCCCTAATGCCACCACGCCCCCCATGGCAAAGCTAACAATCGAGAACAGGCAGTAGAGACTTGTCATAAGTTTGCGTCGATCCACACGGTCCACGATGACACCACCCACGGCACCGATCCAAAGCGCGCCGAACAATGTCGGGTCAAGCGGCCCGGCAGTGATCGAGACCAGACCGGCGATCGCGCGGAATGCAAACGAAGGCAGGGTCAGCGGGTCACCGAAGGGACCGACGTAATGGAACGCGCTGAAAACCACGGCGCTGGCCACGATCGCCACCCCGACCGCAACGGGTCGCTTCCAACCCAACCACACTCCCAAAGCCACAAACGCCGTCACCAGCAGTACGCGGAAGAGCAGTTCCTCGTACAAGCCCGCGCCAAGCGACACGACCAGTTGGCTCCCCAGACTCAACTCCCCGAAGCTGCCTTGCTGAACGACGGTCAACTGTCCCGACAGCAACAAGGTTCTCAGAGCCGATCC
>JACZQL010000282.1 GCA_022545745.1 Deltaproteobacteria bacterium
GATCTCCCGGGCCTCACGCACGAGCTCAACCAGCTTGGCCGCCTAGCGGTGAAGGCGGAAGGACATCTGTACGTCGGCAAAAACGCGCACCTGGTCCTCCCCTATCACAAGATCTTGGATATAGAGCGGGAGCAGAACACCGCCCGACGCATCGGGACCACGGGACGCGGTATTGGTCCGGCGTACGCCGATAAGGTTGCCAGAGTCGGGATTCGGATCGGAGATCTCCTCGACCCAGGATTTTTTCGAGAACGACTCCGGACCAACGTGATCGAAAAGCAGGCCCACGCCCCGAAAGAGAGTGCACTCCATACCCTCGACGCCGATGCCATCTTTGATGAGCAGATGGCCCACTTTCGCGAGGTCCAGGCCTTTCTCGTCGATGCCTCGGCGATTCTGAACCGGATGATCGACGCGGGAAAGAAGATCTTGTTTGAGGGAGCACAGGGGACCCTCTTGGATGTGGATCTGGGGACGTACCCGTACGTCACCTCGAGCAGTGCGACAGCCGGGGGGGCCTGCATCGGGACCGGGGTCGCACCGACCCGGATTGACGGGGTCTTGGGAGTCATAAAGGCCTACACGACCCGGGTGGGGGACGGCCCATTCCCCACAGAGCTCGGCGATAGTACCGGTGAGGAACTCCGCAGGCGCGGAGAAGAGTACGGGGCCACCACAGGAAGACCCAGACGGTGCGGGTGGCTCGATGCGATATCCCTTGCCTATGCCATCCGGGTGAACGGCTTCAGCACCCTGGCCCTTACCAAACTGGATGTCCTCGACCCCTTCCCGGTGCTCCAGATCTGTCGGGCCTATCGCTACCGGGATCAGACCCTGGAGGAATTCCCTAACGAGACCAACATCCTCAAGGAGTGCCAGCCACTCTATGAGGAGATCGAAGGCTGGCAGGAGAGCACGGTCGGGCGCACGTCCGTCGCGGAACTGCCCAAGAAATGCCGCGCCTTTCTGGATCGCCTGGAGGCCATCCTCGGCGTCGACATCTCAATCATCTCCACCGGCCCTGAACGGGACCAGACCATCCTCCTCCCCACGCGCACGTTGAAGCAGTGGGGACTCGTTTAGTCAAGAGTTGAGAGTCGAGGGTTCACGGTTCACAGAAAAGGCTGGCCAGTCCCTCCACTTCCTTTCTTGCGTTAGCCACTCTTACCATAACTGGCGCGGCTCGATTGGCAGTTAATCTAGCAGCGCACCCCTTTCCAGCGTTCAGGCAGTCCAGAGCCACTCTGTACGTTGGGGGGCCGATCGAGCAGTGATTATTTGGCACCGCTAGCATCATGGAAATGAGGCGGTGGATGCCGCGTTTTTGACTCCCTGAGCGACCCGAAACCCCAATTTTCCCATCCGGGAGGGAGCGGCATGACCGAAGCATATGGCGCTTGACACACCCTCCCGAGTAGTGGATACTCACTTTCCCCCCTCTGCCCCCAGCCAACACTGGGGTCACGAGTTCCCAGCGGGAAAGGCACCTCGATCAGAAGGGAAGAGCTTCCTATATCAGACATGGCAGGCATGCCCCATGGCAGTTGAATGGAGCCGTCCCGGATACGAGCCAGGACACACCGGCACCCTGACGCTCAAGATGTCAGAGGTGGGAAGAGCCCCCCCCTGGCGTTCCCGCACCTGAACTGCCTATTCCCTCATTTTAATTGGATTGCCAAACACAAACTTCCGACGTAGTTCCTTCCCGGACATTTTGATCGCTACACAATGGACGAAAATCAGCGAGGTGCCCCTCCATGGAGAAAATTAAAATCGCCATTGTCGGCGTTGGTAACTGCGCGAGTTCATTGCTTCAAGGTATCGAGTACTATAAAGACAAGGATAGCAAAGAGGCCATCGGACTCATGCACTGGGAGATCGGTGGTTACACGCCCTTCGATATTGATGTCGTCGCGGCATTTGACATAGACATCCGTAAGGTGGGAAAGGATGTATCAACGGCAATTTTTCAACCCCCCAACTGCACCACAATCTTCTGTGAGAATATACCAAAGAAGGGAACCATCGTCCGCATGGGTCGGATCCTGGACGGCTTTGCCGAGCACATGAAAAACTACCATGAAAAATACACCTTCCTTCCGTCTGACCAAAAAGAGCCGAGCAAAGAAGACGTGATCAGAGAGCTGAAAGAATCAGGTGCCGAGATTCTCCTAAATTACCTTCCCGTAGGATCTCAAAAGGCCACGCAATTTTATGCCGAATGTGCCCTCGAAGCCCGAGTCGGCTTTATAAACAACATCCCTGTGTTCATCGCCAGCGACCCCAGCTGGGGCGACCGATTTAGAGCAAGGGGGGTTCCCCTTGTTGGGGACGACATAAAATCCCAGCTCGGTGCCTCCATAGTGCATCGTGTGCTAGCCAACCTTTTTAAGAACAGGGGAGTTGAACTTGAGAGGACGTATCAACTTAATACTGGCGGCAACACAGATTTTCTGAACATGCTCGACAGAAGCCGTCTGGCTTCCAAAAAAACCTCCAAGACAGAAACGGTACAATCTCAAAATGAACAGCGGCTGGAAGAGGAAAACATTCATATCGGCCCA
Organism: Deltaproteobacteria bacterium; assembly: GCA_022545745.1. Next base: position 2,565 of record JACZQL010000282.1, read on the forward strand.
AGCGATTGGGTTGCATGGCAGAAAGACAACAAAATCGCTTTCATCCGACTGGAGGGCAAGCTTTTCGGTGACGTTCCCATGAACCTCGAATTGCGCCTTTCGGTCGAAGATTCTCCTAATTCTTCCGGCGTGGTGATCGATGCCATCCGGTGCTGTAAACTCGCAATTGACCGCGGTCAGGGGGGAGTTCTGTATTCCATTTCGGCCTATTTTATGAAGCACCCGCCACAACAGTTTACCGACGACGAAGCCTACCGCTTAACAGAAGACTTCATTAACGGAAACATACCCGATTAACGATGAAATGCCTCATCATCGCTGCTGGAAGGGGAAGTAGACTCTCAACCCGGGCAGATTCCAAGCCACTCACGCCCCTCCTCGGATTATCCCTTATCGAACGCGTCATCCTGACCGCAGCCAGTACCGGTCTTACGGATTTCTACGTAGTTACAGGCTACAACGGGGAGACGGTCAGACAGTCGCTGGATAGACTGAGCCAGGCCAGACGCCTCGAAATAGCCCACATCATAAATGAAGAATGGGAAAAGGGAAATGGATTATCCGTCCTCAAGGCGAAGGACCTTTTACATGAGAATTTCATTCTCTTAATGGCGGATCACATTTTTGACCCGTCCATCCTCCTCACACTCAAAAACGAGACTATCGCTGACGACGAACTCATCCTAGCGATAGATTATGATATTGAAAAGAACAAGCTTGTTGATCCTGAGGATGTAACGAGGGTTTTTGTCCTCGATGATCGCATTTTAGACATTGGCAAGAACATGGAAAACTACAACTCATACGATACGGGAATCTTTCTTTGTTCTCCAGCTATATTCAGTGCCATCGAGGAAAGCGTGCATCAAGGGGATAGCTCACTAACCGGGGCGATCAAGGTCATGGCTCACAAAAAGACGGCAAAGGCCCTCGGCATCGAAGGCGCTTACTGGATTGATGTTGATGATGAAAAAGCGCACCAAAAAGCAGAAAAAAACATGCTGGAATCGATGCGAGGGAAAGGCAATGACGGCCCTGTCTCACAGTGGTTAAATCGCACCATTTCGATTCAAATTTCTAAATATCTGGTTAATTTTGATATTACCCCCAATCAAATTTCTTTTGTTTCTTTTTTGCTTTCCGTCCTGGCGGCGGGGCTTTTTGCAATGGGTAACTATTGGTTGTTGGCTTTAGGGGGTATCATTGCCCAATTTGCCTCGATCATCGATGGTTCTGACGGTGAAGTAGCCCGCCTAAAATATTTATCTTCCGATTATGGCGGCTGGTTTGACGCGGTATTAGATCGGTATGCCGATGCCTTTTTACTGTTTGGACTGACCTGGTATGTTTATAGCCAGGATTTATCACAGTGGGCTTTGGTT
>JACZQL010000283.1 GCA_022545745.1 Deltaproteobacteria bacterium
CAGGCTGCCCTGTACCTCTTGGGGTCATGGGTGACCATGCTCCTTCGCCTCGGACAAGGTTCCCCTGCTGGTTCTCAGGGTCATGCTAAGAGAGAACCCTTTGGTCGGAGCATCATTGAGGGGTGGAGGTTCAGCTGGAGAAACGAGAAGGTGCGCGCTGGTCTACTGGTGGTGATGTTGGCGTCGCTGTTCATCACGCCTTTCACGACGCTTTTGCCCGTATTTGCACGTGATATCCTTAGGGTCGGGTCTACCGGGCAGGGTTTGCTTCTTACCGGAATGGGTCTGGGCGCGCTGTGCAGCGCTGTTCTTATCGCCAGCGTCGGCGATCAGCTACCAAGGGGGATTATCATGCTCGTAGGCGTGATGATGTACGGGCTCACCATCGTCGCCTTCGCGGCCTCCCCCTGGTTTAAGCTCACCATCGGCTTGATGGTGTTCATCGGTCTCTTTCACGTGACCTCCCATGCCCTGGTGCAGACCGTCATCCAATCCTACTCTCCTTCCGAATTCCGCGGCCGGGTCATGGCCGTCTTTCAACAGAATCACGTTATGCTCACCATGGGAAGCATGCTCCTTGGATTCCTGGCATCCCTCTGGGGCGCCCAATGGGCCTTGGCCTTGATGGGTGTGGTTGGTACTGTGGCTATGGCCTTGATCTACGTGATGCTCCCCAGCGTCCGGCACATCCGGTAGTGAGCTGCCTCGGCGGCATTCCATCCGATTAGCACGCGCGTCTTGCTTCATCCCCGGCATTAATGAATGCAGCAACTACTGCATGAGCCACCTGAGCCGCCAGTTTCCCCCTGGGTAACTTGAGTGAATGGTTGACCACGATGATCTGATTCATATCTTTGATCGCTACCCATCGCCAAATGACCTTTCGTCCGTTCAATGTTTTCAATCAAAATTAGCTCATTCTCTGATGCTCTTTGCCGTAGATGCCGAATAGCACCAAACCTAAAGATACAAGAGCAGCTGACACGAGGTACATGGCAGAGAAGTTTGTGTCAAACAGGTCCAGTAAGCTGCCCAGCGTGATCGCGCCCACCACGTTTCCCAGGTCGTGAAAGGTCTGAAACTGAGCCATGGAGAGACCCCGCCGCTCAGCAGGGACCTGATCAATGGCCAATGTCATCAGGCCTGGATGTGCAAAGGCAAGTCCCATCCCATTGATGGCTGCTGCGATGAGTAGAAAAGAAGTGGACGGAGCCAGTGCCACGAGCACGAGACCGCAGAGGATGAGCGTATAACCCGGAAGGATGACCGCCCGGCGGCTGAAGCGGTCTGAAAGAGGACCGGCAATTGGCCGGCTAAGCAGTACGACGATCGCTTCCGTAGCAAAATACAGTGCCGGATTACCGAGATCCTGCTGCAGCATGTAAAGGGGAATGTAGGTTGCAACGCCGGCATGACCAAGGGCGACGAATGACATGGTCACTGCGGGCAGGAGGGACTCCCGGACGAAGAGGAGCTCCAACCAACTCCTGCGACGTCTTTCATGGGGGGAAGGCACGTGATGATCTTTTATCGGGATCGAGAAGAGAACGCTTAAAGAGATCACACCGAATACGGTTAGAAACATTCCGTGAAATCCAAAGCGTTCGTAGGCCGCAAAACCTGCAATGGGGCCCAATGCTGCCCCCAGGTTGCTGGCAAGACCCGCATAGGAGATCATAGTTCCCCGTTTATGACTTGGGGCAATGTCGGCGGCTAATGTGCTGATGGCTGTGGTGCAGCTCGACCACCCCAGGCCATGCAGAATACGAAAGGCCACCAGGAAAATGATGCCGGGGGCCCACGCATAGCCCAGGGTAGAGACGGCGAAGATTCCTATACCGAGAAGAAGAAATAATTTGCGCCCCGAGCGGTCGATCAGCAGTCCCACGAATGGACGGCTTACCGTCGCCGTCACGGTAAGCGAGGCCATGACAAAGCCAATGAGAGCCCCTGACGCTCCCAGGCTTGCCAGGTAGACTGGAAAAACCGGCTGCATCTGACGGAAAGAAAAGAAGATACAAAATCGCGAGATGGAGAGCAGAACAAAATTCCGCAGCCAGTTCGTTTCCTGTACGTTCTCTGGTTCAACCATTATGATTTACGTTTGGTTAGCCGCGGAGCCTGCAACAGCTGTAACACTGAGGAAGGCTTCGCGCCAAGTAGGGTCCGTGTTATGGGATCACTGGGGAAGGGCCTTGTTTAATTTGCCCGAGCCGGCTTTCCTCCAACTGCCACCACCTTACCAAGAACCTTGGTCAAAAATCGAATAGCTTTTCTGGGGTCGTATCGGTAGGCAATGTGTATGAAGCCAAATGGAACATCCAGTTGATGGCGCTTCAGGTAATCAAGAATGACATACATTGAGTAGTTGCAGACGTAGTCCCCCGCGTCCTTCGAAGATCTGGCCTCACCACCGCGAACCAACTTGAGATTGGTTAAAAGCGTTCGCTTTCCCCCCGGAATGATCGGCATTGACTTCGTTCTCTTATCTTTGCGTCTCCTGTTAACTGCCTGGGTCTCAATTCTCAAACGCCGGCCCCGAGAGCACTGTCCTAACCCCAGAATCACATCGGGTTTCGTATCCTTGACGGCCTTGATGAACTGGCCCTTGTGAAATCTGACTGGAAAGACGACTTTTTTGAGCCCTCTTTGCTTTGGGAGTCCCCGTAATATTCTCTCAGTGATGTTTTGTTGAAAATGGTGATACGGACCAAAGCCGTAGAGGAGAAGACGCATTACAATTTATTGAGATCCCAGGGCGAAACCCTACGACGCCTGCCGTGAGGCAATGAATTCAGCGGCCAGTAGGGGCATCACCTTCGTGGCGAACAATTCTATGGAGTGGGTCACTTGGCCATGGCTCAAGCCACCAAAGCTGAACAGGCCCACCAGGCTGTCCGGACGTGCTGTTTCAATCATCGCACGCGCGTTCGTGGCCACTGTTTCAGGGCTACCGATGAGTGAAGTCTCCCATTCTCTCATCCGCTCCAAGGTGAGGCCTCCCTGGAAATAGGCAAAGCGCTTGGTGAATCGGGGAAGATCCTCGGTGGTGATAGGTTCCGGGCACCACACGTTGTCACTGGCCAATTGCCAGAAGCGGGTGATCTCCGGACCGGCCTCAGCCCACGCCTGTTCGTCAGTATCGGCTACATAGATATCCCGCACCAAGATCGCGTCACCACCACTGGGGGAGTCCCCGAGGGCCGCTCGTTCCGCGCGGTAGGCCTTGATGAACTGAGCGCAGTTGGCGAGGGGTTGGCGCGAGAGGGCCAGGTTCCAGCCCCGCCGGGCCACCTTTGCCGGGCTTTCAGGAGAGGTGGCACCATAGTAGATGGGTGGGTGAGGCCGCTGGAGCGGTCGTGGGCGGCACGAAATGTCATCATAGCTCCATGCGGTACCTGTATAACTGAAAGTGTCTTCAGTCCATGCCTTTATCATGATCTCGACTCCCTCCTCGAAACGGGCCTGAGCCGTATCACGATCGAGTCTATGTTTGAGGTCATCTCGTGGCACCCCGCGACCCAGGCCCACGTTCAACCTTCCGCCGGTGAGGATGTCCAGGATCGCGCACTCCTCTGCCAGGCGCATCGGGTCGTGGAGGGGGAGGGCATTGACCAGGTTTCCGAAGCGGAGTCTTTTGGTACGGTTGGCCAGGGCGGCGATGATGAGATTGGGGGATGCCAACATTCCGTAGTCCGAGTGATGATGCTCGGCAAACCACGCCTCGTCGAAGCCAAGCCTCTCGGTCAACTCGATCTGTCCGAGCAGTTCCTCGAAGGCCTGGCGCTCCGGTACCCAAGGTCGGGCCTGGTTGTAACTGAAAGTCCCAAACCGCATGAGCTATTCCTTCCTTAGAATCTTTGTGTCCTGCTCAACAACCAATACTAATTTGCCAAGGCCATGGCAAACACTGAAGCGATGGAGGTAGATGGATTATAGCAA
>JACZQL010000284.1 GCA_022545745.1 Deltaproteobacteria bacterium
GGTGCAGCCCGCTACGACCAGGAATACGACGAGGAGGAGACTGCTGGCGAAGGCTAGTTTGCGCCTATACATACATCATCCTTTTCGCTGCCAAGCAGAAGGCTACGGCGTGTACCAGATCGGCCCTTCGACCCTTCGACCCTTCGACAAGCTCAGGGCAGGCAAGCTCAGGGCAGGCAAGCTCAGGGCAGGCAAGCTCAGGGCAGGCGAGTTTACGGTGTGTACTATATAGGACTGGTGTAGGCCCGTTCCTGGTTCATCCTTGGGGCATCCTTTGGGTTTTCACCGGGTCAAGCCCTCACAATATTGAAGAGGGGTGGGAAGGTTTCTCTTCCCGTTTCGCAGACCACGTAGGTCAGAGCGATCATCCCATAATGGTCTGGTCACTCGATTTCTTGGTAACTCCAAAACTATTTCCGACATCAGCGACTCCCTCTTATCGTCAAATCTCGAACACGACATGATTGGATGCCAGCAGTTATCCAACCTTATATCCTCGCGCCTCTAAGCACACGCCGTACGCTCGGTTAAAAGTCTGACGGTTTTGTTGCTGTGCAGCTGCTGCTTGCTGCTGACGCTGATGAGATTCGTCACGAGCCCTTCTTTGGCGCAACATGCCAGCGCCACCACCAACGGCGGCTCCAATAGCGGCGCCTTTTCCAGCATCGCCCGCAATTGCCCCACCGACTGCCCCAAGAGCCGCTCCGCCCATTGCGCTTCCGAGAACCCCTCCTCGCCGACTGGGAGGGGGGGATGCCGCAGATTGAGTAGGTTGATTGGGATCAACTCCCGCTTGGTTTTTGGCCCACTTATAACAGGCAAACTCATCCAGTTCTTGTTGATCGGCACTCTGTCCCTTTGTGGGAAAAATGAACATTTCGCTTTGCGCCGACGTCATGAAAACCACCAGATTCAAAGTAGCGCTGACGCATATAATGAAGAACCAATTCATGATGTACCTCCTATGACATGTAAGGTATGACTGTGATTATTGTGTGTCAGGAATGCGATACGTGAGCCGCGGCCACACAGCGACCCCTTCGCCATGTTGTCGAGCGGATTCAAAACCCTCGACAACCAATAAAGCCCGCGCTTGGAGTTGCGAAATCATCTCCCCCTCTCCTGTGATGCCAGTAAATTTTCCCGTGCCGCCGACGAGCGTAAATGGCCCCGCGCATCCCCTGAGATCCCCCGTACACGTATAGTCTGCATAGATGCGATCGCCATCTTGATTGGTAATGATGCAGTGGCCTTGGCCGGATTTCTTCCCTGTGATCAGATCCACTTCGACGGTGGCGGGGCACACAATCGACCCTGAATGCAACACCCCTTCTCCCTTGTCCACGAATATCGTCCCACTATACACCGCCACCATATACACGCGATCGTTGCCAATGGGAAACGCATGGCCCTCTCCCTTCCAGGGTGCCATGGCCTTAATCTCACCTTCCTCCGCCACCGCGAAGGTGCCAAAACCGAGCAGACCAAATCCAAAGATCATGGTGATCATGATGACTCGCAGTGCATACGTCATAGCAAACCTCCTATCAATGAAATGGAATTGTAAAGTACCAGATTGTCACTCACGACTTGTGCCCTTCTCATCAGAACCCCGTTAACCGGTCGATAAACCAAAAAGACGCCAAGCTGCCAATCGCATAGACGGCTCCAATTCGAGACCAGTTCACAACTGGAGCCCGCCAGGAACGCATTTGCAGGCCGCCCAGGCAAGGCTCAAGACCAATACCACTCAATCCGCAGGTTGAGGTACCTGCCTAAGGTTAAGCAAAAAAAACGAAGGGGGGGAAATCCCCCCCGATTCGTCGCTCAGGCCATGCTCAAAGAACGCAAGAAATGGTGAAAAGCGGCATCCCAATAAACAATCTTCCGCGCCAGCCCCAAATTTAATAGGGATTCCCCATTTTCAATTTGCCCATCGACCGGTCGTGCAAAACCCAACCCAGCTCATTGAGCTTTTTTACAGCCAGGTCTGAAAATGTTCCTGAAATCCAAAGCTCCTTTCTATCCTTCGAAGGAAGTCGCCTTAACACCTTTTTCGTTTTTTCCGCGGCTTGTTTGGTCCAGAAAAAATTATCGATTGGGTAGGTGAGCACGTAGGAACCTTTCTCGTTTCGAAACAAGAGCACATTTTCAACAGTGTGTACTTCTGTGATAGGAACCTGGGTCTTGTTATAGGCTGCGATCATTGCAGCAACCGCCTGATACATATTTGCGTCATCTAATGAGCGGGTGTGTGTTGAAACAAGGTGTAAAAAATCTTCGCGGTTTTTGGCCTTACTTAAAGAGACTAAAGATAGAGTGATCGCCGTTTGATGACGGGGCGTCAGCTTTTTGTTCCCAATAAATCGATTGATGGTAGATTCTGTAAATCCCATGCCTTCGAGTGCTTCCTCATTCATCCTCTGAAGGCCCGGGATGGTGTTATCCCGCATCATCCTTCCCATGGTTCTCGTTAGAGACACACCCGTTAACACTGACCCGGCAGGACCGGTGACGGCCATCTTTCCCAAGTCTATGGTAAAAGTCCCCCCCGTGGTGGCCCAGGTAACGCTGTTGAGATATTCATGCAATACCTTGTTGTCAGAAAAGCGATTCACTCCAAGGGTAAAGGCCAATTCGCGCTTATTCCGGGAAAATCCCACCAGTGCATCCCCGGCTTTTACAGTGGCTTCTCCAACAGACGCTTCTCCTTTAATAACATTCCCGGTTACCACTCCGATATCTGCGAAGATATTGTAAAGTCCTGAGGGGATACCTTGCACGGTATCCACTGGATGAACAACCAGGTTTTTAGTAGTGTTCCACAAAGATCCTCCGGATTCTTTTAATCCATCTAAAAACTTCTCAGAGTTTTTCATTTTCTCCAGTCTGGCAATGACGTTGATTTCTTTAATCCGCACTGGAACCATGCCATTTCCGGTTGCTTTGAAACGTCCGAATTTCGAGTCAATCCTAAAGTGGTGGGTGAAGCCGTTATACGTCACAACGTTTTCCTGCACTGTATGATGGGGGCCTCGCAGCATTTCCCTGGGCAACACATCTGAGGCCCGTATTGCACCTGGAACCTCAAAATTTGATTCCGCTTGTTGGGCATGGGCTGGCAGGCCGCCAAGAAAAACTGTGGCCGAAAGAATAAACAGAATTACTAAAACCGGAGAAAATTTCTGAAGGTGGATTGAATACATGTTGCCTCCGATGAAGATCCCTCATAAGCTGACGGGGTATTTAATGGAAAATCTGAATCCTAAATCCCCCCTTGCCCCCCTTTGCAAAGGGGGGCAAGGGGGGGACCTCATGTGGCCAGTTTTTCTTATGCCTCAACCAATGATTGATGGACCATATTCCATTCAAAACACGTAAAGGCATCCGTGTATTTCACGTATGCCTCTCGAGGTTCACAATTCTTAAAGGGAGTTTGGTAACGTTTCGCCCTCTTTACCGGCTTTATTTAGACGTTTTCCCGTGAGCCTTATCGATGAATTTCCTCAGGTCTTCCGCCCAATTCTCCATCACGGCTTGTGCATGGCCAAACCATGTCAGACCAGCCACCAGGCTCAGTCGGGATCCCATTTGGAAATCAATGACGCTACCAATGGTTTCTCCGGTCACCGAATCAACCAATTCCCCTTCCATTCCGGCTCCACCTAACCCGGCCCCTGTCAATTTAGTCCCCGGATGGATATTCAACGCGGGGTTGGTCTTGTTGATATGGGTAATCGCGACACGGATACGTGCCACCCCTTTACCCGAACGGTTCACGATTTGGTAATCCTTTCCAAGTTCTTCCAAAATTTTTCCATGGAAAAACGTGACCTGCTCATTCAGATCTTCTTGATCAATTCCCTCCTCTTTACCCTCTTTAGATAAATTCAAGACAACAGGGTCAACGATAAACTTTGAATAATCACCCACATTCAA
>JACZQL010000285.1 GCA_022545745.1 Deltaproteobacteria bacterium
TCGAGGTCAAGGCAGAAGGAGTCATTGCCCTCGACGTGGGAGCCTCCACCGGGGGGTTCACGGATTGCCTCCTCACCAGAGGGGCCCGTCGGGTCTATGCGGTAGACGTGGGCTACGGACAGCTCGATTGGAAGCTACGCAACGACCCTCGAGTCGTTGTCATGGAGAAGAAAAACATCCGTTACCTTCAACCCGAGGAGCTTCCAGAGCGGCCAGGATTGGCCGTCGTTGATGTTTCCTTTATCTCACTCCGTTTGGTATTACCTAAAGTCAGGGACATCTTGGCTGAGGGGGGAAAGATACTGGCCCTCATTAAACCCCAATTCGAAGTGGGCAAGGGGAAGGTGGGTAAGGGGGGAGTGGTTCGGTCGCCAGAGGAGCATGACCGGGTCCTCCTTGAGATTAAAGAGGCCGCGGAGGCCATCCACCTGGAGGTGAGTGGCGTGACCGAGTCACCTCTACTTGGGCCCAAGGGGAACAAGGAGTTTTTTATTTACTTGGTGAAGAGGGGATAGGCGATCTTCCCTAGGGATTGGGTCCTGAGGGGGTCGCTTTTGTGTACTTGCTATTGACCACCATGGAAAAGAATAGGTGATGTCCCCTTGCCCCTGCTGATTTTCCGGGTGTGCAGAAAGGCGGTTGTCCAGCTTGACTTGATAGAATAATTCGATATATTAAAGAGTTTAGGGTAGTAGTGACACCATTCACAGTGGTAGCAGCGGGGGAATAGTCATTGACCGGAGTTAGGATAAGAGACAACGAATCGATTGAGAGCGCCATCCGGCGGTTCAAGAAAACCTGCGAAAAAGCTGGAATCCTGGCAGAATTACGCAAGCGCGAGCATTTCGAGAAGCCGAGCATCAAGAAGAAAAAGAAGGCGATAGCGGCAAGGAAGAGGGCTTTAAAGCGAGCCCGAAACTATCGTTTTTATTAGTTCAGCTGGAGTCCTAGAGGCTTTGTTCTTAATCTATGTTCGGAGGCGAGAAACGGTCAATGATTCTGGTTTTTGCCTCCTATCCAGCCCAACGTAACCCATTGTGAGTATCGTTGATCTGATCTTGCTTCTTCTCCTGACGCTCTTTGCCGTTAGGGGATATTTCAAGGGGCTATTTCTTGAAGTCTTCTCTCTCCTTGGCATATTTGCTGGTATCTTCATTGCCGTCCGTTACAATGGACAGGCGTCCCTTCTCATTCAAGGCTACTGGGAAGTCTCTCCCATCATCCTTAAGGCCATAGGCTTTGTTGCCATTTTTTTTGTTGTCTATTTTGTCTTAAACCTGGTGGGATGGTTGCTTCAACGCTCGAGCCGATACCTCTTTCTTGGGGGCTTCAATCGGGTGGGTGGAGTCGTATTTGGGGCCGGAAAAGGCGCTGCCTTCCTGGCCCTCATTCTGTTCCTCGTGGGTTCCTCCTCCTTCCTACCACAAGATATTCGCCGGCGAGTGGACGACTCCGTCCTGGTACCTCCGCTGAATCGACTTGGCCAAGAGCTCGTTGAACTGGGGAAAGACACACTCTTCTCCTATGAACCGGAAGAGCAAAACGTGGAAGAGGTTTTGCGTCCCTTGAGGCGTTGGGGATGATTGGAGACGATAAGATCTCAGAGATTCGGGAGCGCGCCTCCATCGTGGAGATCGTTTCCGATCATTTGACCCTGAAAAAGCTGGGTCGCAATCACATTGGACTTTGCCCTTTTCATTCGGAGAAGACGCCCTCCTTTACCGTGAACGAGGAAAAAGGAATCTTTCATTGTTTCGGTTGTGATGTGGGAGGGAATGTCTTTAACTTTTTGATGAACCATGAGCGTCTGACTTTTCCCGAAGCCGTGGAGCAGGTGGCAAAGCGCTACGGGATTCGGGTGGACCCTGGGGAACGCCCCTCTGCGAGGAGAGAGGAGAAAGAAGGTCTTTCCCGGCTGAACGAAAAGGCAGCCAACTATTTTTATAAGGCACTACGCGACCATCCGGAGGGCGCCCAGGCCGTCAAGTACCTCAGGCAGAGGGGGGTTGAGGATCAGGTGGCTCGACGGTTTTATCTGGGTTATGCCCCTGCTAATGGTCAAGGGTTAGTGCAGTCCTTCCAGAAAGAGGGAGTTTCCATGAAGGATGCGGTCTCCCTTGGCCTTTTGAGTGAGAAGGGAAGGGACCGCTACGGGGAAAAGTTTTTTGGGCGTCTCATGTTTCCCATCGTTGATCCGAGTGGAAAGGTTGTGGGTTTTGGCGGAAGGGTCATTGGAGAAGGATTACCGAAGTATCTCAACTCTCAGGACACCCCTCTCTTTCACAAGGGTTCCCAGCTCTACGGTCTCTACCAGACGAAGGAGGCCATCCGCTCCATGGACCGGGTGATTGTCGTCGAAGGTTATCTGGATGTCCTTGCCTTGACTCAAGCGGGTATTCCTTGTGTCGTCGCCACACTGGGGACCGCCCTCACTCCCGATCACGTGCGGATCCTTAGGCGCTATACGAAAAATGTTATTGCCCTTTTTGATGGGGATGAAGCCGGGAGAAAAGCGGCAGCCCGGAGTTTTGAAATCTTCTTGGAAGGCGGATTGCTGGGTCAGGGTGCCTTCCTCCCCCAGGGAGAGGATCCCGATACCTTCGTCCGGTCCAAGGGCAAAGAGGCATTGGAAGGGATCATCGATCAGGCGATTCCATTGGCGGATTTCTATTTTACCTGGCTGCAGGGACAATACGGTGAGAAGCTGGAGGGCAAGAGCCAGATTGCTCAGGAGGTCAGTCGAGTCCTTACCAAAGTGAAGAGCCCCTTTGAATATGATCTACTGAGCCGCCGGGCCGCAGATTTCTTGGGGATCAGAGAGGAGCTCTTACGCAGGTCGCCGGCTCAGAACCTTGGGGTTCAGGGTCCTCGCCGGGGTCCGCTGGAGCGCGAGTCGGGGAAACAGATGCCTGAGGACATGGCAGAGTCTTCCCTGGTAACCCTTATGCTTCGCTTCCCCAGCGCAGTCCGCTGTCTTGAGGGAGAGGCGGAGTTGGAGCGAATTTTCAGTCCGAAATGGTGGGAGATCGTTGGTAAGATTCTCTCCACGTGGAGGGAGCGAGGTGCCATTGACATGGCTAGTCTGACAGAGGAGCTTACGCCCGACCAAGCCTCTACGGTCACAGCCCTGGTGCTTCGGGGGGAGGATATAGCGGAGACCGAATGCGATCAGATGACGGAGGATTGCATCGTTCATCTCAAGGTAAAGCATTTGAAGAAAATGGAACAGGATTTATGCAGAGCAATCCGCCTCGCGGAAGAAAAAAAGGATGACAAGGCCAGAAAAGAGAGGATTCTGGAATGGCAAGAGGTCGTACAAAGAGAGCGCAACTTAGAACGGCAGAGGTTCAACCTCAGAACGGCGATGCACTAAAAGTCGCTGAAAGCCTCAAAGAATCTGGGGCGCGCAAGAAAAACCTCAAAGAGGTTAAGAAGCTTATCGATATAGGTAAGGAGAAGGGTTTCCTTACCTATGATGAGCTCAATGATATTTTGCCGGCTGACATTGTGTCAGCGGATCAAATCGATGACGTGATGTCCATCTTTGGCGAGATGGACATTGAGGTCATTGACTCCAGTCAGCGGGCTGTCCTTGCGGGTCAGGGCGATGAAACTCCCGATGACGATGAAGAAGAACGCCCAGCGCGTGTGCCCCCACACGTCGATCACCAGGTAGAACACGGGGATCACCAGCAGCGTGAGCACGGTCGAGCTCACCATGCCACCGACCATAGGCGCAGCGATGCGCTTCATCACAGCGGCACCGCTGCCCGTGGCGTACATGATGGGCACCAGGCCCATGAACAACGCCAGACCGGTCATAAGCATCGGTCGTATTCTGTAGCTGGCGCCGTCGATGATGGCCACAGTGTTCCTGTCCGCTGTGGAGAGCACTCTGTGATCCTTCCTCTCCCTGCTTCTGGCAGCCAG
>JACZQL010000286.1 GCA_022545745.1 Deltaproteobacteria bacterium
CACTGCCAACCCCAGCTCCCGGCCTAAGCCGCTTTTCTTGAACCCTCCAAATGGAGCCTCAAGATGAACACTATGAGCCGAATTTATAGATAGGGCTCCAGTTTCTACAGCTCGTGCCACGCGAATGGCTCGCTCTAGATCACGCGTCCAGATAGATCCGGAGAGTCCATATGCTGTATTGTTCGCGATCGTAATAGCCTCTTCTTCAGTATCAAATGGAATGACACAAAGGACAGGACCAAAGATTTCCTCTTGCGCAATTCGATGATGCGGCTCGATCCCAGTGAAAATCACTGGGCCCACAAAATAACCGTCTTTGGGACCATGCAATTCCACGACGCACTGTCCCTCACGCTTTCCCAATTCAATGTAATCCCTGACCCTTTTATACGCCGACTTGTCAATCAGGGGCCCAATGAAACTCCCAGGATCTTGCGGGGGGCCGATTTTGAGGCTCTTGACTGCCTCAACTATACGCTCCACTAAGCGATCGTGAATGTCTTCGACCAAAATCAACCGGGAGGCAGCTGAGCATTTTTGCCCCTGGTATCCAAAGGCAGACTCAATGGTATAGGCAACCGCTTCATCTAGATCCGCATCCTCATCAACGATGATGGCATTCTTTCCTCCCATCTCACATACCACCCTTTTGACCTCCTCCTGACCGGGTTGCAGCACAGAGGCTTCACGCAATATTTCCAAACCCACGTCACGCGAACCGGTAAAGGCAATAAGGTTCACTCCGGGATGGCGGACCAGGTAAGCCCCCAACTCGCCACCTCCTTGCAGGAGCTGACAGGCCCCTGAAGGCAGACCGGCTTCACGCAGAATGGTCATGAGGTGCATCCCCAAAACCGGCGACTGCTCGGCCGGTTTCAAGATGACACAGTTGCCGGTAACCAGAGCTGCGGTGGTCATGCCCGTAGGTATGGCTAAGGGAAAATTCCACGGCGCAATGACCACGGCAACCCCTCTGGATTGATAGAGGTGTAAATTGCTCTCGCCCGGAATACGCTGGGTGACTTGTGGCTCACTCAGACGAATCATCTCGCGACCATAATATTCAAGGTAATCAATCGCCTCCACGACATCCGCATCCGCCTCTCGCCATCCCTTCCCCACCTCAAGGGCCTCCCAGGCCGCAAGTTCCAAGCGCCTCTGACGCATGATCGACGCCGCGCGAAAAAGAACCGATGCGCGATCCATGGCGGGAGTGGCCTGCCACTCGGCAAAGGAGCCTCGAGCCGCCTCAAGGGCTTGATCGGCCTCCTCCCGACCCGCCACGGGCACCCTGCCAACGATTTCCGTAGGAGAGGAAGGATTGACTGAAGTGATTGTTTCCCCCGTTTTCCTTTCCCGTCCGCAGATCCAAAGGGGATACAGACGCCCCAACTTTCCCCTTACCGTCCTAAGGGACTGTGCAAACTGGGAGCGACACTCCTCACGGGAGAAATCCAGCGGTGGATCATTTCGGAACGGAGAGGGGGAATCGGCGTCAGTGACCTTGAGTATGTCCACCGAGGGTTTCGTTGATTCCCTACTCTTGGTCGACGGCCTGCGAATGAGCGTTTCCACATCTCGCACCTCGGCAAAGGTCTGGCGCAGGAAAGAAGCATTGGAGGTGTTCTCCATGAGACGTCGAATCAAGTAAGACATCCCTGGGATGAGCTCCCCAACAGGAACATAGACACGGACACGAAAACCACTTTGGATCATGGCCTGACGAATGGGCTCGGCCATACCGTATAGCATCTGCACCTCATAACCATTATCCGGAATCCCGAACTCCCTAGCCATGACGATACCATGAGCTATGCTACGGATATTGTGGCTCCCGAAAGCAACGTCCACGATGTCCTTATGCTCGAACAGCAGGCGCGTCGATCGTTCAAAGTTGGCGTCGGTCTCATCCTTGTCCAAAAATACTGGAATAGACCAGCTCTTCTGTTTGGCCCAGGCAATCTCGCTATCCCAGTAAGCACCTTTGACGAGACGGACCCCGATCCTGCGCCCGCGCCCTTTGGCCCAACGGAGGAGCTCCGTCAAATCCTTCTCACTGTCCAGGAGATAGGCCTGAAGGGCAATGGCGACCTGGGGTTGGTCCTTGAATTCTTCCTCCTCCAAGAGTTCACGAAAGACCGCAAGGGTCAGATCCTTGTAGGCGTACTTTTCCATGTCTATGGTCAGGGCGGCCCCAAGTCGGGCTCCCTCCCTGAAGATAGACCTGAGTCTGTTTTTCACTACCGTCACCGTGTCGGGATCCAGAGGATCAAAACGGGCACAGAGGGATGAGAGCTTAACGGACACATTGACTTTAGGCAGAGGACCTTGCCATCCCGAATCGATCTGAGGGATAGATGGCCATTGTTCCACTGCGGGGGCCAGACGCCGCATAAGATCGAGATAACACCCCTGCGTAGCGTCCGCTTCCCTGTCGCTCAACGTTGTCTCACCCACCACATCCAACGTGAAGGCTGCAGGTTCCTGCCGGAGCCCTGCTAAAACAGAGACCAGGGATTCGGTATCTTCCTCGACGATGAACCTGCGAGCCAAGCGAACCACGTTTTGGCGCACCACCGGCGCCACTAACCAACCCGCGTGTAAGGTCTGGGCAAGAAACACCAAGCCACTCAAGGCATGATCCACCCGGCCGAAGTGCTCACGGAGATGGCGGCCAATATCCGCTGCTGAGTCCAGGCTAGGAAGGACATCTACAAAGCGGAAAAGGGCAACGCGCAGATCCTCATCTTTGAGGGACCAGTCAATCATCCGGCCCATCCAGTCCTGGGGATCAAAGAGCGACGGCTTCCGCTCCGCCGCCTTTTTGTAGAGGGATCGCGCTAAGTCCTGGATCTCGTTGTCCAAATTGTCTAAATCTTTCATCCGAGGAACCCAGTCCCCTGTGAATAATTTTAATACTATTTGGCAGGATGCGTAAGTGGAAAAATGAGGGAAAGCATTAATAGCGCGAAATGAATTTTACTGGTGAAGGAACTTTGTCCGATCAATTCGAGCAATCCAGCGCTGGTTCGGTCTTGACAAGACCGAGGCTTTGGTTGTTACATCCTCGTTGGATTTGCCGGTCCTGAATTCAAATGCGTAAGGAGGATCATCATGGAAGCTTCCACATTCAAAATCAAAACGCCCCGCCTGACGGGAGGAAGAAGCCACACGCCTCTCGCCCGCACCGAGCTAGCCTTCATCGGACTAAACTATTATGTACCTGGACGCAAAAACACCCTACACACCCATCCCGGAGAGGATCATGCCTTTGTCGTCCTGGAGGGTGAGGCGACGTTCCACGATAAGGCTGGAAACGCGACGCTGCTAAAAAAAGGCGAGGGGATCATGCTCCCGGAGGGATGGCACTACTGGTTTCAAAATACCGGGCAAATACCTCTAGCATTGCTCCGCTTCAGTGCCCTCAAAGGAAACCCGAAGGTCAAGAGGATCGACGCCCAGGGCAGAACGAGAGAAGAACACGAACAAGGCTACGCCGCCGTAGATGGAGAGCCCATGGAGGACCAGTACTGGGAATTTTCTTGATTCCCTCATCGATACCGTTTGACCCCAAATCTTTATTTCACTGGCACAGCAGATGATCAATGAAGATCACTGACATCAGAACCATCCGACTCCGAGCCTCCCTCCCCCCCGATGAACAGTTCCAGACACGAAGCGGACCGAGACGGTACCGGTCGGCATTTTTGCTTCAAGTGGAAACCGACGAGGGAGTGACTGGAGTCGGCTCCTGCTCCGGGAACGGAACGATCCTGGAAACTATCGTATCGAGAGTATTGAAACCGCTCCTGCTGGGCAGAGACCCCTGTTTGATAGCGGAGCTTTGGGAACAGATCTATGTTGGCGCTGGAGTGCGGCTATTCGGTTCTAGAGGTATCGGCGTGGTGGCGCTGAGCGGGGTCGAC
>JACZQL010000287.1 GCA_022545745.1 Deltaproteobacteria bacterium
CACCTTGAGCACGTGGATCGGCGCTTCGATCACGTTCTGTATGACGGTCATGTGGGACCACAGATTGAACTGCTGGAACACCATGCCGATGCGCGAGCGGATGCGGTCGACCTGCGCGCTGTCCTCGGGGATCGCCTTGCCGGCCCGGTCCCGGCCCATGCGGATCAACTCGCCACGGACGGTGACCCGGCCCGCGTCCGGGATTTCCAGCAGGTTGATGCAACGCAGGAAGGTGCTCTTGCCCGAACCGCTGGAGCCCAGCATGGCGATCACGTCGCCCTGGTGGGCGATCAACGACACGCCCTTCAGGACCTCGAGCGGCCCGAAGCTCTTGTGAACGTCCTCGCAGACCAACGCCGGCTGGGCGGCGTCCGCAGCGGCGGCATCCGCCATGGGACCTCTGCCTCCCTGTAACCTTCTTTAACAGCCTGTTTCCAAGGCCTTGGGGTGGCAAATTAGAGGTCTTTGGCCAAGTTTCAAAGGGAAAACGGGACGCATAAGGGTGAAAGACAACGAAACGGTCGGATTGTAAGACCACCCGCTCTTTCACCGCCATTTCCTCTCTCACTAGCTCTGAATAGAGGCACTTGCCCGTATCGTCATAATAAGAACTTGCCACCTCATACTTTCGCTCTATATCCTTTGGAACGACGGGTGTTGCAACGAGCTGGGAATGGGAGTGTTTGAGGGAGGTGCCAGCAGATTCGCCATGGTTTTTAAAGATCAAGATGACTTTGATGGTTGGATCCTGGGTTAGACTCTCGTACCTCTGCCGATAGGCTTTAAGTACATCCAGAACCCTTTTTTCTTGCATCAAGGCGAGGGTTTGATCATGCTCCTGCGTTTCAACGATGACCTCGTGCCTGCCGATTCCATCCATCTCTCTGTAGAGACTGCCAACCCGTTTTTGCTTATTTGCCTTTCCTGGCCCGAGGGCCGCGAACCGGTTAGGAAACACCCGAACAGACCACTCCGCGGGATTTCCGCCAGGTACGGTTAAAATAGGAGGGGGTGTTTCGGATTCATTCCCTGGGCAGAAGGGACAGGTGGAGACTCCGGCTTCGTCTTTTAAATGGGCGGCCCCTTTAATAAAGTCGTGGGGGCGCTTAGCTCTTTCGGTGGCGAAAATGACCCATTCCTTTGTGGTAGGGTCTTGTCTGAGGGTTGGCATTTCTTAGAACTATACCATCCTTCTGCCCGATCGTCAGGCACGTAAAGCTAATCTATGCGTCTGGCCCTGGCTTGGCCCTTGGATACACCTTCCTCGCTTATCATGTAATGTACCAGGCGTGTACCAATCGCTGCCGACAAGCTGACCGTCGGCAGGTTGACGCAGCTCTGCCCTTTTTGATAATAGCTAGTGCCGAACATTTAGTCAGGAGAGATACGTTATGTCATCCTCTTTTCAAGTAACGGTAGGTATGTGGAATCGACTGCGAGGTTGGGTCTCTGTCATGGGCATGATCGTTGTACTAGTTGCGCTTTTCACAATCGAAACCGCTATGGCTCAGGAGCGAAAGAACTTTTCCATCCCAGATGACCTTGCTGTCCAGCTCAAGGTCAAAGTGGCTTACAACGACAATGAAGTCTTTTTCCGCTTTGAGTGGCCCTCTGAGCCGAAGGGTTATTATCACGACTACCTCCATTTCGAGGGAGGCAAGTGGGTGAAAACTCCGGGTTCGAGCATTGGGTCGCACCCGCTCAAGCTCTATGAGGATCGGGTCAGCTTTTTGCTAGACGACGGAAGCGTCCGCTACTTTGATTCTGCAGGCGGCTATGTCACGATCCACGAACGCATGCGTTTCCTTTCCAACCAGTCCGCAAAGGAGGAGGTGAAGAAACATCCCCACCTAGGCGTCAAAAAGGGGAAATCGGATGTCCGGAAGTACAACCCCGAGACCCGAAAGAGCGGGCGATGGGAAGACGTGGTGTCCGAGGCTGAATTGAAGCGTCTTAAAAAGAACGGGGTGTTTCTGGATCTCTGGATGTGGCGCGCCCACCGGGGGAATCCGATTGGTGCAGTGGATGATATGTGGATTCACGAATACCGAAACGGAGATAAAGGAAAGAGCACCTACACGACCAACTGGGACAACAAAAAGAATCAGCCCAAATTTATGTTCGACTCAGAGAAGACTGGCTTCCAGGCCCTCAAGTGGGACGATGTGATCAACCACAAGTTGTCCCAGAAGGACTTCTACTTCCTATCCTACAAGATCGCCAAGCCTTTTGATCCAAACCATAATTGGAAAGAAGGCGACACGTTGCCCTACCGAATTTTACGACAACCCGAGGGTAGCCGGGCAGATATCAAGGGCAGTGGCCTATGGAAGGATGGGAGTTGGCGTGTGGAAATGCATAGGTTGTTAAACACCGGCCATGACGACGACAAGCAACTACATGATCAGCGTCGGTATACTATCGCCTTCGCCATCCATAAAAACTATACAGGAAGCCGCTGGCATCACGTGTCATTTCCGATGAGCCTTGGCATGGGCGTGGACGCCGACATCGTAGCCCGAAAGTTCACTGGGGTGACCCCCCAATGGGACAACATCCCGTGGACTAGGTTAACCCTTTTCTATCCTGGTCAAGTAACCTGGGAGTGGCTGATCGGTTCAGAGCATGCGGGGGCCGCTGAAGTAATAAAAGGCCATGCCTGTGCTGGTTGTCATACAGCCGAGCTCATGGGTAAATATTCAGTAGAACACGAGACTCGGGACAATCTTCTCGGACGCTGGAAGATGACTGCTATTTCTGGGTTCATTTTCGTGATTGGCCTTGCTGTTGCGGGGGTGATCGCAGCACGGAGGAGCAACTAATGGAAACTGCAAAGGCATTACACACGATTACCGTAGAGATGACGACGGGAATGTTAGTTCTCTCCACCTTGGCCATTCTTGTTCTGACCTGGCAGGCCTGTTTTAGCGGAGAGACAACTGGGAAATACCGTGAGGCCTTCGATGGGATTGCATTGTTTGGTGCCTTGATCGGTACTGTACTCCTGATTCTTGCAATCGTGACCGGGTACCGCCAATGGCCAATTGAAGCCTTTATGAGCGGCACCATCGCAAAGAACAAGATATTCGCTGGGTATATGGCGCTGGCCTTTTGGGGCGCGTTTCTGGCTGTCAGACTGTCTGCGGGAAAGCCGTTATGGAATCGTAAAGGGTTATCGCTGTTCTCCATGTTTCTTGCACTCGGGGGGTTTCTCAGTATCGTCTTCACGGCTTCCATTGGAGGCACTTTGGCCGGGAAGCCGAGTGGGTTTGAGGAGGTTGCCAGGGTGTTTGTAGAAACACGTGAGACATTTGTGCTTCCGCTAGGATTAAATATCCTGCTCATAGTTATAGCTGTTACGGTTCCGGTCTTCGCTTTTTTCTGGTCCGACAAGCGGAGTAAAAGGTAGGCCTCTGTTTCGAGTCAGGGTGATACAGTGGCCGTTCAACCTGACAAAGGTTCTACCCTAGGATTCCCAGAATCCAAGCGAACCTTAGGATCCTTACTCTATGCCTCTTTTAGCCTTCGGTGGAGGAACTCAAGCAGCTCAACGTGCTTTTCCGAATCGTGAATCATCGACTTAAGCAACAGGGGGAAAAGACCTCGATAGTAACCCTTGGTCGACTTCACGAGCTTTTTAGTCTCTCTGATCCCTTCCTTCTCATGCTTGATGAAATTCGCCGTTAGCTTCAGCAACTCTCCATTCTCTCCTCCCAGCTCGCTAGGCGCAGGAATGGCGTCCTGTGGCTTGGTCCAATTGAGACTTCCTCTTAGGCTCGATGCCATGGCATGGATGATCGCGTGGTGTTTCTCCTCATCAGAGATGATCATTTGAAGGAGAAATTTGATCGAAGAATCTTTGGCTTGCTGGGCGATTTCCTTATAGCTTCGGATAAATTCTCCCTCTTTTACATCATGG
>JACZQL010000288.1 GCA_022545745.1 Deltaproteobacteria bacterium
GGGTAAAATAAAAAATCGGCCTCCCTGGATTCCCTTCAGGAGAAACCTGAGGGTCGCCTGAAGCCTTTCCTTGTACGGACCCTCCCAGCCCTCTTCAGGAAACTTTTCAATAGCCAGTGGACCGTTCACCCAACGCGGTGCGATCAGATAAAACGCCCCGTGGATCCTGGGAGACAGGGCCTCTTTTTCCTGTACGGGTGCATGCTGCTGAGCCAAAAGGACATAGAGGGGAAGCTGTAGTCGTTTGCCCCTGAGCGCGGATTGAAGGAGGTTATGATCCTCAGATGATTCATTTTTCCCCATCCGGAGCTTGTAATCGATCACACGGTAGTACGAGTGTTCCGGTTCATAGTCGATTCGGTCGGGCGAACCCACAATGGGAAGATGACCCAATGGTTCGGGCCAGGTCTCTTCCAATCGCCCTCGCCACTCTGGTTCCAAAGTCATGGGTCGGAAACCAGACACGGCCAGTTCCTCGAGGTCGCGTTCCACTACTTTATGCAAAATATGACTAAGCTCTTCCCCGAGAACTTCCCACGCTACCGGATAGCCCACCGGATTTTCAGTGGCATAGTCCGAGAATGCCTTGCGGGCTAACTCGTCCAATTGAGTTGACCATATCCCCTTGGATGAGCCTCCCGTAAAATAGCCTTCCTTCATAAGTTGAGTGTAAAGGGACTTGAGAATCGTATGGGAGAGTTGACCTATAACGGAGGGACCTAGGGAGGAGATGTCCTCCGGCCTTTGCAGTTCGTGGAGTTCAAGGAGGTTTACGGCGAAATATTGATAAGGACAGCGCGCATAGCGTTCCAGGGCCGTCGGCGAGATCCCTTGTTCTAACAAGTGTTGCCAGTAATCAGGGACAGGCCCGATCATTCCGTCCAGTTGATCCAGTGACCGGCGCGGATCCTCCAACAGTTTCATAGACTTCAACCCACGACGATAGATCTCCAGCGGTTGCGAGGCCAACTTGAGGACCGGGACAGGGTCCCGCCCCTGCAGGGCCAAGCGGACAGCAAGCTCATGTGGCATGAGCCACTGGGCCTCATGGAAGGGAGATACCTTTTCTTTCTCCTGAATCCCTCGCGGGATGCTCTTCTCCTGTGCGGGGTCTTTCTGTCCGTCAAAAGAGGCAATAACGGCTTCGGGGCCCCACACGGCCCGCCGGATCTCACCCAGGTACCAGGAAGGAGCCAGTGCCCTCCCGCCTTCGTCGGAACGCCGGTAAAAACAATAGAGGGATTCTCTCGCCGCTCCCACCAGAAGGGCCAGGATAAGTTTTTCCTCGTCATAGGCCGCTAGCTTCTCACTGATCTTATAACCCAATACCGTCTCCAGGCTCCTGCGCGTAGCATCCCTCAGGAAGGCGTCTTCCCGGATGGTACGAGGGAAGATCCCCTCGTTGAGACCCAGGATAAACAAGGTGCGAAAGGGAATGCCACGTGCCGACATGGCATCCAACACGGCAACACCGGGAAGATTCCAATCTGTCAAGGGAACGCTGGCGCGTTCCAACCAGCGCTGAAACGTTCGGAGAAAATGCAAAAGGCTCACACGAGGAGCAAGACTGTCCAGACCCGACAGATCATCCAACGTGTTCAAGACCACGTCACCGATCTGCTCCTCCTGAGTGGCGGCAGGGGATTGGCTTTCACTCCTTTCGAGGCCAAGGTATTTTTTTAGCAGTGCCTTCCAACGGGTGGCGTAATCGGACCAGGTTGCCTCCTCGGGTAGGCCGTCCATATCCCCATGCAGCTCAGTAACAATCGTCCAGAGGATTTTGATCTGCTCCGAGGAAACCGATGTGATGCTTGGCTCATCATCCTCATCGCCCTGGCGTGGCAAGGCCATTCCCCGATCCAGATGGCGCTCGAGGCGACGCCATTCCTCGAATCCCTTGGTGATCCCCAAGCGACGCGTCATGGGGTCCCATAGGTCGCACCGAGGTGTGACCTTCTCTGCACAATAGGGCCGGAGATCAAAAAAGGGAGAGGAGATCAGATCTATCACGTGAGAGCGAAGATAATCTCTTGATAACAACCCGCTGAGGAGAAGAACCGCCTTGACCAGGGGGAACGGAAGGAGAGATCCCTTCGCATAAGCCGCCATGGGAATCCCGTGGCCGGGAAAGATCTCTTTAAACCAAGGCAGGTAAGAATCCAGGGAGCGTACCACCACACCGATTTCATCAAAGGCGAGCCGCTCATGGGTAACAAGCCTGAGAATCTCCTTGGCTACGGTGAGGACCTCGTCCCTTTGACCGGAACAATTCACGATGGTGCACGACCCATTGAACTCGTGAGTCTCATTGTCACCATCGGTAAAGAGCTGAGGATGGATCACGCCAAAGGAATTTTGGGAGTTGCCGGTCGTGACGCGAACCTCAGGCGAGCCCGTCACCAACGCCTGCACATGGCGATCGTAAAAGCGCTGGGCAAAGGCCCAAGCCGGATGACCCGGCATCAGAGGAAACAGCAACGTGGTGGGGTAGTGGCGCGCCACCGTTTGGAAAAGGTCCAGCTGTATCTGGGTGAGATCATAAAAGCCGTAATAAACGATGCCCGTAAACTGCTGGAGATATTCAGAAGTGGGGACTTGCTCGGTCGCTAAGGCGTCCAGATCTGTATAGTCTTGAATGCCCCACTCGCGCGCGCGCGAGGAAAATTCTCCATGAAGTCGAAAAAGGTCCCGAAGCTTCGTCTCCCCTACCGATTTCAGATATCCTTCCGCCAATGCATCCATGGCCGTCCGGTAATCGACCTTGGCGTCTTTGAGATCGCGCAGCGTCTGCCAAAGGGCAGCACACCCTCCTTCCTTGGCATCGATTCCGGAGAAAACCGATTCCCATTGAAAATCGGTCTGAATCATCTGCAGCAAGGCTTCCTCGGCAAAGGCATCGTCTCGCAGCTGAAGACCCGAAGCCCCGCGATCTTCCTCTAACAAACGTCTGGAAAGCTGATGAAAGGTCAAGATATGGAGGTTGAGGAGATTCAGTTGGCGCTCACGGGCCAAGAGGATCTTCAGGCGATGAAGGAGGGGGTCGGATGGGACCAAGATCAGGAGAGGTGAGAGGAGGTTTGCTTTCCTGTGTTCTAAGATCTCATCCGCCAGCGCGTCTTCTAAATCTGGATGGAAGGGACCTAAAACAACTCGCATGGGTACCTGACCTATAACACCTATGGACTCCTACTCACTGGACTTTGGAACTGGTCGCCTGCTCCAACCACTGGCGAATCGGCTCGCTGTCGCGCTGTAACCACAGGGCGTTGGAGCGAATGCGTTCCAGGGACTGGCGAATGGTCCTTTCAGCGGCCGGCACCGGGTGGGAACGGAAGAACTCCTCCACCTCCTTGGCCTTTTCCTCGGAATGAAAGTTGACCGTGGTGGACGAGATCACGCGGGCCAGCAGAAAACCTCCCTTTCCGTAGCGACGGTCAAACTCCGGCCATTGCCCCGTCAGGAAATTCCAGGCGAGCTCACGACCCTTGCCATTTGAGGCGACGCTGCCCACAAGCAGAGGAGTATCCTGAGCCCGCACCTCGGACGACAGGGAGAGTTCCAGTGTACGTTGTAGCAATTCCTCTTTTTGGCTGTAGCCCAGGGCCCGCAGGCAACGGAGCCTTTCCTCGTGCAGATCGGCCTTGCGAAAAAGATCGAGCACCGCTTCGTAGGAATCCTTATCGCCATTCTCTACGAACAGCCGGTAGACGGGGAAGCGGAGGTCGGGAGGGAGGCTCTTGGGATCCTGCCGGAGACGGGCAAAACGGTTTTTCGCTTCATCAATGGTTTTTGCATCGCCGTACCCGCCAAGCTCTCCAATGACCAGGCTGCGCAGAAGCGTCGTGAGATGAGATTCACCTGCCTTTTTGTCCCACCCGATTCGACCGGCCACACCGCGGTAGAGAT
>JACZQL010000289.1 GCA_022545745.1 Deltaproteobacteria bacterium
CATGGCTTACAGATTGGTTAAAAACAACGTTACCGACATTTCAACCAGTGCCTCGGGTGAGGTTCAATCTGAATCAGGGGAGTCCTTGACCAGCTCGCTAACCCCGCACCTCAGTTATGATAGTCGAGATCATAATTTACTTCCCACAAAGGGGACCCAATCCAGAACTTCTTTCAAGTTTGCTGGGCTTGGCGGAGACAACCGTTTTATTAGAACAGACTTCAAGGCGCGTTGGTATCACACCTTGCTCAACAATCCCCGCTGGGGAGGCGCCTATGTGCTGAGCCTGAGGGGCGCCCTGGGATTAAGCGCGATCTTCGCACGACCCAACAACTCGGACAGCCTGCCCCTTGGCCTGAGGTATTTCCCCGGTAATCCAGCTGTGCGAGGATACAAAGCACGAAGCCTGGGTCCAAAGGATGAATTTGGTGAAGTGGTCGGCGGCGATAAGCAGCTGATAACGAGTCTCGAACTGCGCTTCCCGCTGCTTAAGAGGTTCGGACTCAATGGAGTGACCTTTTTTGATTCGGGGCAAGCCTTCAGACAGTCGGAGAGCATCGATATAGGTGAGATGAGAAGATCGGTCGGAGTCGGGGTCCGGTGGTTCTCTCCCTTTGGTCCATTGGCAGTGGATTTTGGTTTTGCCCTCAATTCAGAACCAGGCGACGAAACCTCGATATTCAACTTTAATATGGGCGGTGGCAGTTTCTAATTGATCCAAGTGTCTCTATCCGTTGCAATCACGATCCTTTGGAGGTCAATGTGAAAAAGGTACTGGCCTTGTTTCTCCTTTTGCTTCTTGCCGCTCCCGTGTGGGGGCAGGAAAAAATGAAAATCGGCTTTGTGGATCTTGAGAAGGCCATTCAAACCTCTAAGGCAGGCAAAAATGCAAAGGCGAAGTTTCAAGCCCAAGTCAAAAAGGTCGAAGCTAATCTTTTGAAGGAAAAAGATGGACTCGAGAAATTTAGGGCCGATGCAGAAAAAAAGGGCCTTCTCCTAAAAGAGGGGGAGAAGAGAAATTTGGAGCGAGAATTTCAGAGAAAGTTGCGAGATTATCAGGTGAGGATGCGCGATTCGCAAGAAGAGTTGCGTCAGAGGGAACGAGAGGCCATGGATAACATCCTCAAAGAGATTGCCAATGTGGTATCTGAGGTTGGAAAGAAGGAAAAATTTACTCTAATCCTGCCGCGGAGTCAGATGCTTTACGTGGATCAAGGTGTCGATATCACCCAAAAGGTCGTGGCTCTCTACGATCGTAAGGTTGGAGCCGGGGTGGCAATAACCAAGTGAAGGTGGTGGGTAAATCGCTTTCCGAATTGGCCTCCCTTGTGGGCGGCAGGGTCATTGGGGATAAAAAAGTTGAGATTCAGAGGGTCGCATCCATTGATGAAGCAGTTGCCGGAGATATCACCTTCCTCACGTCGCCGCGTTACCAGACTTATCTTCAGAGCTGCAAGGCTAGTGCCATTATCATTGGAAACCATGTAACCCTTCCTTCCCACGGTAAAAATAATTTTCTCCTGGTTGATCAACCGTACCTAGCCTTTGCTAAGATTCTTGATGTCCTGACACCGAAGCCGCATTTTGACTGTCAGATCAGCCCGGATTCCAGTATCGGCGATAGCGCTGTCCTAGGGGAAAATGTTACCGTATTTCCCCATGTGTATGTAGGGCAGGGAGTGAAGGTGGGGCGCGGGACGGTGCTCTTTCCGAGTGTGTTTTTGGGAGATGGGGTTGAGGTAGGGGAGGATTGCATCTTATATCCCCAGGTAACGGTCAGTGAGGGCTGTCGCTTGGGGCATCGGGTGATGCTCCATGCAGGCGTGGTGATCGGAAGTGACGGGTTCGGATTTGCAGAGGAGGGGGGTGCGCGGAGGAAAATCCCCCAGGTGGGGACCGTAGAGGTAGGTGACGATGTAGAAATTGGCGCGAATACGACGGTGGATCGCGCCACTTTAGGTCGTACGGTTATCGGTCGGGGGGCCAAAATAGACAATTTGGTACAGATTGCTCATAATGTGGTGGTGGGAGAAAATTCAGTAATTGTGGCTCAAGCGGGAATCGCGGGGAGTACCCGTATTGGTAAAGAAGTGATCGTGGCAGGGCAGGTGGGTATTGTCAATCACATCGAGATCGGCGACAGGGCACGGATTGGTCCTCAGTCTGGGATCGCGCAGTCAGTGCCTCCTGGGGCGGTCCTCTCCAGTGGACTTGTGGCTGCGCCCCATAAGGAATGGATAAAAGTCATGGTGCTGCTCCCCCGATTGCCGAAGCTTTGGAATACCGTCCGTCGTCTCGAGAGCAAGTTTACTCAGTTAAGCCGCAAGGTTGGAAAGAGGGTGACCACTCATGATGGATGTTAGGGAGATCCTAAAACACCTCCCCCATCGTTATCCGTTCCTAATGGTGGATCGAATTCTAGAAATTGAACCTGGGACGAGAATTGTCGGCATCAAGAACGTTACTTATAATGAACCTTTCTTCCAGGGTCATTTCCCAGGTAAGCCCGTGATGCCCGGGGTGTTGATTTGTGAGGCCATGGCACAGGTGGGCGCAATTCTGGCCCATTCCTCGGGTTCGTTGACAGGGGAGGGAAAAGTTTTCATGCTCACTGGGTTGGACCGGGTAAAGATCAAGCGGGTGGTGGAGCCGGGTGATCAGCTGCGCCTGGAATTGACTTCATTGAAACGGCGGGGGCCCTACTGGAAGATGTCGGGGGAGGCGAGTGTCGATGGAAAGCTGGTTGCACAGATAGAATTGTCCGCGATGGAAGTCTCCCGTGACTGACCCCGGATCTGAGGCAATTGGCAATGGGCAAGATTCATCCTACAGCGATTGTGGACTCTCATGCAGAGTTGAACGTGAACGTCGAGGTGGGGCCCTATTCCGTCATCGGTCCCAAGGTTAAGATTGGTAAGGGGACGAAGATTAAGTCCCACGTGGTCATAGAAGGCAACACGACCATCGGCGAAGAGAACACGATCTTTCAGTTTGCTACTATAGGTTCCATTCCCCAGGATCTCAAATATCAGGGAGAAGACAGCCAACTCATCATTGGTTCTCGCAACACGGTTAGGGAATTTGCCTCCCTCAATCCGGGAACCACAGGCGGAGGAATGATTACCCGTGTGGGGGATCAAAATATTCTCATGATGTATTCCCATGTGGCTCACGACTGCATCATCGGCAACTATAATATTGTAGCCAATGGGGCTACTTTAGGGGGCCATGTGGTCATTGAGGACTATGCCATCGTGGGTGGCCTAGTGGGGATCCACCAATTTGTTAAGGTTGGTACGGGTTCCATTTTGGGGGCAGGCTCCATGGTCTCGAAGGATATTCCGCCTTATTGTAATGCCACAGGAGACCGGGTGAGGCTTAGAGGATTAAACATGGAGGGGCTTAAGCGTAAGAAGTTTAGTAGGGAACAAATCGATGCTCTGAAGAAGGCTTACCGGATCATATTCCAATCCGGTTTGAGGACCCCTAGCGTTGCAGAAAGTCAGGAGTGAGGTTCCTCAAACTCCCGAGGTGGAACACATGGTCCGTTTTATCGAGAGCTCTCAGAGGGGAATTTGCCGTTAAGGAGAGCTGTAAGAAAATATTCAATGACCTTTCCTGGCTTGATATTGAGGTGGTGAAGGATCCATCGGGAAAGCCGCGGGTATTGCTCGTCGGCAAAGAATTTCTTAGTGGAGATGTGAGTATTAGTCATGATGGAGAATATGCAATTGCTGTTGTTATATCCATGGAATGAGTCTCTTTCTCCTAACTATTTTAGTAATTCTACTTTCCATTAATTCATAATTCTCAAATTCCTTCTCTAATTTTCGAAATTTAGAAGTGTGGTGGTGACTTCTTCCATTCTTGCTCTTGAACTTTTCTTGTTTGTGCAGTAA